>NZ_WMEA01000005.1 GCF_021735925.1 Loktanella sp. M215 | reverse complement strand
GTCCGGACAGGCGGCTAAAAGACCGCTGCAAACCCCGCGACCCGACACACACTGGAGAAACCATGAGCAGACTGACTATTCTTACGACAATCACATTCCGGCGGCACCCGCTCTTTGTAGCGGGCAGCCACGAAGGTGGCCATGGCGACGAGATGGGCTGTCGCCGAACCTGGCGACGCAGTTTCACATCGACCGCACGGTCGAAGTGACGATGACCGAAACGGACGACGGCCAGATGCCGTACGCGCCAAGTTACGTGTCGTCTCACAAAGGTGAAACCGTCAAATTCGTCATCACCCCTCACAGGCCAATACTAGCATGAATTCGTTCTCGATACGCCCGAAAAAATCAGGAGCACAAAGGCCTGATGGAAGAGTTTCCTGAAACTTAAGACGCCGACCCGAACGGGGTAAGACTTGGTGCCGGGCGCATCGGGAGAGGTCATCTGGATCTCCGCCAACGCAGGCACATTCGAATACGCCCGCCTGATCCTCGGCCACTACGAATCCGGGCATGTTCAGCCCTGTCGTCGTCAACTGAACACTCGCAACACCCAAATCTCACACAAGGAAAACACCATGAAAAAGATCATTCTCTCGACCCTCGCCGCAGCAACACTTCTGTCATCGGCACCTCGACCGCCCTGTTCGCGCAGCAGGACGCGGCCTATACCAAAGTAGTCCACCGTCGGGGCGCTGGATGCTGAAGCGGGCAAAGTCACCATCGTTCACGAAGAACTACTCAACCTCGGCATGCCCGCCATGACGATGGTGTTCCGCGCCGATGAAGACATGATGGCCAAACTGTCGGAAGGGCTGTGACATTGAATTCGTCGCTGACCGCGTCGAAGGCAAGCTGACCGTCGTCGAGCTTTGCGACTGAACAACCACAGCAGCACCGCGTTTCCCGCTTTGCAGAGCGGGGCTCAATTCACTTATTTTCTCGCACGGGGTCCTCAGCGTCTCACCACATCGGGCCCGGCAATACCGGCTATGAAAGTCGACCTTATCATGAAAAACGATCTTTACCGTCCTACTCTGACGGCCGCGGTTTTGATCGCCGGTCTGTCCGGTGTCGCGTCTGCCGAAAGCAGCCATGACGGATCCCATGACCCGAGTCTCAGCCGTCGTGGCCGAGCACACGCACCAAGTCAGGGCGGGTGATCTCTTTCCTACAAGGAACTGGTTCGCAAGAACCCGGCGCCGGATGACGTCATCGAAGTGACCAACATCCACACAACCGGCATCGTCGACGCTCCAAGTCGCAACGACTGAAACCGTCGTTGACGGAGGAGTGTGGGGCGTCTGCGTGCCGTGGGCGCCCTCTCTTCCGCAGGCCGAAATCTACTTCAGTCTGAAGAGATACGGCGGAATCCATTTGTCCGAAACGGCAGCACCATAATGCCGCACGACAAGAAAAAGAGGCAGGCATGACCAGTTACCACCAGATTGTGCACGATGTGGCCGTCGTGTTCGGATTTCAATACGACGACAGCGCCCCGGACTGGATTCATCCGTTCATCCACCTGATCCTCGTCCTGGCCCCGGCGCTGCTCAGCGTCGTCCTGATTTATTTCCTGATCCTGGCGGTCGTGCGGATCTGGCGACGTCGCGGAACGACCGGGCCGTCGCGCCAACATGTCCGCGGGCTCGATCCAAGTCTGGTCGTCACCGTGCTGCGCTACTCGAGACTGCAGCAGGCAGCGATGATTGGCCTGAGCTTGCTGTCCATGCCCATTCTCTATGTCACGCTGGAGTTGCCGAAGAAAATCGTCAACAACGCCCTCAACTCCAGTAATTTCCCCGCAAACTTCATGGGCCTGCCGCTGAACCAGGTCGAATTTCTGTTGATGCTCTGCGGGCTATACCTTGTTGCCATCGTCCTGAACGGGGGCAACAAATACGTTCTGAATGTCTTCAAAGGGTTCGTGGCCGAACGCGTGTTGCGGCGGTTGCGACTTCTGATTTACCGGCAGTGGCGGAGCGACCCGACAACTGCGCGACAAAGCGAAATCATCCCAATCCTGGCGCAGGAAGTCGAACCGATCGGAGGCTTTGCAGCCGATGTTCTGGCGCTGCCCATTCTCCAAGGTGGGACACTGGCGACGATCCTGCTCTTCATGTTCGTTCAGGATCCGCTTCTCGGAGCGGCCGCACTGACGATCCTGCCGCTGCAGCTGATCCTTCTGCCAAAACTCCAAAGGCGCGTGAACGCTCTGTCGCGGACCGGGATCAAGGAAGTGCGCTGTCTTGGGCGCACCCTTGGCGATCAGCTTTTGTCCGATATGAAGGGTAAGGGCGACATCTCACGCATTGCGGCGAGCCTGCGGGATCTTGAACGCATCCGCCGGCGCATCTTCAGGCTCAAATTTTTCATCAAGGCGCTGAACAACTTCCTGACGTCACTGACACCGTTTCTCTTCTATTCCCTTGGCGGCTACTTCGTGATCGAGGGCCGCATCAGCCTCGGCGCTCTCGTCGCCGTACTCGCGGCACACAAAGACTTTTCTGCGCCTCTGAAAGAGCTGTTTGCGTACTATCAGGCGCTCGAGGACACCAGGATTCGCTACGCCGAAATCATGAATTTCTTCACACCCCGATCATCGATCACGGCCATTCAGACCGTCAACGCAGCACCGTACCGGGTCGAAGCCAGTGCATCCGCCGCCTGACGTCGGTCTGATCGCGCGAACGATACGTCCGGCGACTTCCGCGCGTCCTCCTCATCGGCCAATGCCTGACCGGCCCGGGGGTACAATCTGGCAGTTCAGACGCTGCACAGGGTACACATGAGCGACAAAACCGGAGTATTGTCACGATTGTACCGCAGCACAGGGTCGCCGATACTCCAGGCGACATCGGTGAAGCGCGAGACCCTGATGAGGTCGCAGCACGAAACAACGGGATCAGAAAACAATGCTGACGGCCATAATGATAAGCACGACTCTCATACTTTTAACGCTGACGGTCCACTATCTGGTCCTTCGGGAGGTCAGCATGAAACTTATCCAGTGGGGATGCCCCTGCTATCGCGGGCTCGCTCTGGCAGTCGTATCGATCACTCTGGCGCACATATTCGAGGCAGGTGCCTTTGCGATCGGGTTCTGGTTCGCAGACAAAATCAGCCACATCGGTTCTTTCGATACCGATCAGCCGATGTCGTGGATGGACTATTTTTACTTCTCTCTGGTAAACTTCACCACGCTGGGACGTGGCGATATTACACCTTTGGGACATCTGAGGTTTATCGGTGGCATTGAAGCCTTCGTCGGGTTTCTGATGATCACCGCGTCAGGCAGCTACGTGCTCCGGGTCATGTCAGGAAACCCGCCCCGCGTCGGCGTCAAAAATAGTTCCTGAAAACCGAACCGATACCCGGGCCTTGCTGTCAGGTGCAGTTCCGACCGCGCACCGACGCTTAACCTTGCCGCTTCGCGTACTGGCCTGGGCACAGTTGCCGCTCACAATGGCCAGCCCCTCATGTTGCAAGGAGGGCCGTCGAGAGATAAACAATCGACTGCGATTCCAATCAAAGTTGATCCTTTTCCGACATGTCATTGTGAATTGCCGTGGCCGCGATGGCGGCCTGACCCATCGCGTGCGCGATCTGATCGAGCCCGTCGGTGATGTCACCGATCGCATAGACCCCGTCGATGCTGGTTTTACGTTGGACATCAGTCACAATGCACCCATCTTTAGTGAGTGGCGCGCCCAGTGTTTCCGCGAGCTTGGAACAGGCGGATGTACCAAGAGCGACGTAGAGCGTGTCAAAATGCGCGACGGTGCTGTCTTCCAGCGTGACGATGACCTCCGACTCCGACAGCGACAGGCTGCTCATCGGTGAATCCGGGACATGAATTTTGTCCGCCGAAAGAGGACGGTCTCCAGTCGGCCGAATGAGTGTGACCGTGGATGAATAGTCACGGATGAAGCGAGCCTCTGCGAGACCGTGTGTGCCACTTCCCAGAACCGCGATGCGTTTATCGCGGACCTCGTACGCATCACAGACCGGGCAATAACGGATCAATCCTCTAGCCACGCCGCGATCATGAACGGGGTCGGGCAGGGGGTGGCCTGTGGTTCACAACGCCCGCTGCAAATATGACATATCTTGCAGTCTCACTCCCCCGGTCAGTCGTGACGCAAAAGCCATCATCCTGCCTTTCGACGGCTTCAACGGTACAGGTCTCGATGACGGCACCGTAACGCTCGGCATGCGATTGCATCCGGTCCAGAAGGTCGGGCCCGGAAATGCCGTCAGGAAAAGGTGCAAAGTTATGCGTCTTCGGGATCATTCTGGCCCGGCCCCCGCGCGCATCAAATACCGTGACGCTGTGCAGAAATCGCGCGAGGTAAAGTGCGGCGGTCAGACCCGCCGGACCGCCACCAATGATAACGCAATCTTTCATGTTCCGTTTTCCCTTTTTGTATGCGGCTCATAGTGGCCGGAGCCCATCACGCGGATGGACGTGTTGCGGTGATGTCGAGATCAGATGCAGTCCCTATCCATCCTTCGTCCAGAGTTGACCTCGAAATCGCGTTCGATATCCGGGGCATTTTTCCCGTCCCACGGGTGTCATTCTGCCGGTTGCTCTGTCGTCTGAGGCGAAGCCTCGCTCACTGTCTCGAGTCTCCATCCCTTGATGATGCCATATACCGCCGGAATGACGATCAGGGTCAGTAGCGTCGATGAAACCATTCCCCCAATCATCGGCACGGCAATACGCTGCATGATTTCCGAACCGGTGCCATGAGCCCAGAGGATCGGCATCAGGCCCGCCATGATTGCGACAACGGTCATCATCTTGGGACGGACACGGTCCACCGCGCCGACCATGATGGCGGCATAAAGTTCGTCGCGGGTCAGATCGCGGCCACCTACGCGAACACGCGCTTCAATAAGTGCATGATCGAGGTAGATGAGCATGATGACCCCGGTTTCTGCTGCGACACCAGCCAGTGCGATGAACCCGACGGCTACGGCGACCGACATGTTGAAGCCCATGAACCACATCAGCCAGATACCACCGACAAGGGCGAAGGGCAGCGACAGCATGACGATCAGGGTTTCGGTCAAACGTCGGAAGTTCAGGTAGAGGAGCAGGAAGATCACTGCCAAGGTCAGCGGTACGACTGTCGCCAGTCGCGCCTTGGCGCGCTCAAGGTACTCAAACTGACCGCTCCAGCCCAGTGAATAACCCGGTGGAAGCGTCACGGACGCCGCGACCGCCGCCTGCGCGTCGGCCACGTAGCCACCCAGATCGCGGCCGGCGATGTCGACGAAAATATAGACCGCCAACTGGCCGTTTTCCGTGCGGATCGAGGTGGCGCCGCGTGTGCGTTCGATCTTGGCCACATCACCCAAGGGCACCGTGCCGCCGCCCGGCAATGCAACCTGCACTTCGCGTGCGATCGCGTCGGGGTCCGACCGCAGTGCTGCCGGATATCGGACGGCGACGTCATAGCGCTCGCGTCCCTCGACGGTCTGCGTGATCGCCTTGGCACCAAGCGCCATGCCGATCACCTCCTCGGACGTCCTGAACCGACAGGCCGTATCGCCCCAGAGCCGCGCGGTCCGGCGTGATGTCGAGATAGTAGCCTCCGATCACACGTTCGGCGTAGGCACTGGTCGTGCCCGGAACGGTGCGCACGACCGCCTCGACCTCACGGGCGACCTTTTCCATCTCCGTCAGGCTGGTGCCAAACACCTTGATACCGACAGGTGTCCGGATGCCCGTCGACAGCATGTCGATCCGGGCGCGGATCGGCATGGTCCAGGCGTTGGAGACGCCGGGAAACTGCAGTGCGGCATCCATCTCCTGCCGCAGGCTTTCGGTCGTCACGCCGGGGCGCCATTCTGCCTCGGGGCGGAGCTGGATGATCGTCTCGAACATCTCCGTCGGTGCAGGATCGGTGGCCGTCAGGGCGCGGCCTGCCTTGCCGAAGACGGACAAGACTTCCGGGAAGGACTTGATGATGCGGTCCTGGGTCTGCATCAGTTCAGCTGCCTTTGTCACTGACAGTCCCGGCAAAGTGGTCGGCATGTACATCAAGGTGCCCTCGTTGAGGACCGGCATGAATTCCGACCCCAGTTGCCGCGCTGGCCAAATGGTGACGGCCAGTGCTGCCAGCGCCACGATGATCGTTAGCGTCTTTGCCTTCAGCACGGCACGGATGATCGGGCGGTAGACGGCAATCAGCGCCCGGTTCACTGGGTTCCTGTGTTCCGGTATGATCCGCCCCCGCACAAAAACCACCATGAGTGCAGGCACCAGCGTGACCGACAGGAACGCCGCTGCCGCCATGGAAAATGTCTTGGTGTAGGCCAACGGTCCGAACATGCGTCCCTCCCGCCCTCCAGCGCAAAGATCGGCAGGAACGACACGGTGATGATCAGCAGGCTGAAGAACAGAGCCGGACCGACTTCCGTCGCGGCCTCGATCAGCACTTCGAGGCGTGGCGTGTCGGGATCTGCGCGTTCCAGATGCTTGTGCGCGTTCTCGATCATCACGATGGCGGCGTCGATCATGGCACCGATGGCGATGGCGATACCGCCAAGGCTCATGATGTTCCCCCCGATCCCGAGAAACTTCATCGCCGTGAAGGCCATGAGCAGCCCGACGGGCAACATGATGATGGCAACCAGCGCTGAGCGGACGTGCAGCAGGAACAGGATCGTCACCCCCCGCCACGACAAGGCTTTCCTCCAGCAACGTGGTCTTGAGCGTTTTGAACGCCGACAGGATCAACTCGGACCGATCGTAAACCGGCACGATCTCAACACCGTCCGGTAGGCTTTGGGCCACGGTGTCCAGTTCAGCCTTGGCATTGTCGATCACATCCAGCGCATTCGCACCCACCCGCTGCAGGACAATGCCGCTGGCGACCTCTCCGTCGCCGTTCAGCTCGGCGATGCCACGGCGTTCGTTGGGCACGATTTCGACGCGGGCCACATTCTTCAGGCTGATCGGCACCCCCGCGACGCTTCGCAAGGTGATATTACCGATATCCTCTGTGCCAGACAGATAGCCCCGTCCGCGCACCATGAACTCGAATTCGGACAACTCCACCGTCCGACCGCCTGTGTCCATGTTGCTCGAGGCGATAGCGCTCCCGATATCCGAGAGGGTGACCCCCTGTGCGCGCATCCGCACCGGATCGACCGTTACGGAGTATTGTTTGACGAAACCACCGACGCTGGCCACCTCTGACACGCCGTCGGCCCGGCTGGCACCGTAGCGGACGACCCAGTCCTGCAGCGACCGCAATTCGGCGAGCGACAGGTTTTCCCCAGTGATCGCGTATTGGTAGACCCATCCCACCCCGGTGGCGTCGGGCCCTAAGGCGGGCGTCACCCCGTCAGGGGAGGCGGGCCGCTGCAGCGTTCAGATATTCCAGCACACGGCTGCGCGCCCAGTAAGGATCCACGCCATCCTCAAAGATGATGTAGACAAAGGAAATACCAAAGAACGAGAACCCCCGCACGACGCGGGACCGCGGCACCGTGAGCATGGCCGACGTAAGCGGATAGGTGACCTGATCTTCGACCACCTGCGGGGCCTGCCCCGGATAATCCGTCAGAACGATGACCTGTACATCTGACAGATCAGGAATGGCGTCGATGGGCAGGGACCGGAGCGACCAGACGCCGGCGGCCACGATCAGTGCGGTGGCAAAGAATACGAGGACCAGATTGCGGGCCGACCGGGCGATGATGCGGCCGATCATTGGTCCGCCTCCGGTGCGGTCAATGCCGCGAGCGCTGCATTCAGATTGCTTTCCGCGTCGATCAGAAACGTCGAGGTGGTCACGACGCGGTCACCGGCCGCGATGCCGTCCTGGACCTCGATCATCCCGGCGTTCTGCCGGCCCACGACGACATCCTGCGGTGCAAACTTGCCATCGCCAAGATCGCGTATCACCACTTGTCTGTCACCGGTGTCGATCACCGCCGTTTCCGGCACCTGCACCACGGGTGTCCCGTCGCCGCTTGCCAGTGCTACGTCTGCAAACAAGTTCACCAACAGCCGTCCGTCCGGGTTGGCCAAATCGATACGGACCCGCGCCGTCCGGGTCTGCATATCCACCTGTGGGTAGATCTCGTCGACGACGCCGACAAAGGTTTCCCCTTGCAGGCCTGGAAAGGTGATCGTCGCCGCATCGCCGCGGGTCAGCCCCATCACCGCACGTTCAGGGACATCGGCCATGATCCAGACCATGGATGTATCGGCGATCCGAAACAGCGTCTCGCCCGCACCGGACATCATGCCTTCGACAGCCATCCTTTCCAGCACGACGCCAGATCGCGGGGCCGTCAGAGGAATGCTCACCGGTGCGCGCCGGTCTGCCGCAATCTGGTCGATCACGATAGCGGGCACCCCCAGGTTGGCCAGTCGCTGGCGGCTGCCGTCGGCGCGTGCCTCCCCGTTGCGCAGGTCCGATACATAAAGCGCTGCAGCGGCGGCCACATCGGGCGAATAGAGCGTCGCCAGCGGTGCACCCGCGACGACATGCGATCCAGTCGTCACATCCTCCACGGTTTCAATAAAGGCATCGGCGCGTAATGCGATGACACTGACCCTGCGATCATCCAGCGCTACGATGCCCGGTGCGCGAATGGTCGTGGCCATGGGGGCCAGCGCCGCGAGTGTCGTGCGCACACCGGTACGCTGCAGTTTTCCCGGTGAGACGGTGACCGTTCCGGCGTCGCTTGCCTCGTCGGCGAAGACAGGAAGGTAATCCATGCCCATCGAGTCCAGTTTCGGCACGGGTGACGTGTCTGGCAGACCCATGGGGTGTCGATAGTAAAGGACGGTGCGCTCGCCGCCATCCGCCGCAACCGTTTCGGCTACCGCTGGATCGAAGGATACATCCTCGCTGGCGAAGACCGGTATAAAGGACCGGCCATCGGGCGTCGTTGCAGGCTTGGCAGACCAGTCCGCCACACCGTCCGGGTGGCGGTAGTAGATGACAGGACCTGACGCCTCCGGGGCCGCGGCAGTCATCGCTTCGGCTTTTGTTCCCGTCACGGCAGCGACCTGCGTCCTTACCCCGTCCGCAAGTGTCGCCGGTGTCCAGCCCCTGTCGCCGGCCTCAAGACCGGCCCACCCCGCCGCTCCGCCGACAATGCCAATCAGCACGACCTTTCCGAGGACGCTCATGGCTGCACCTCGATCACGATCTGCGCCTGCACTGTTTCCGCTTCGCCCTGCACCTTGGCCGCGACCGAAAACCGCCAGTTGCCATCCATCGTCAGATCCGCGGAAAAGCGATACTGACTCGGCTCTCCGGTTGGCACAGCCACCACCGGGGTTGTCATCGTCTCCATCCCGTCCGGCTCCATATCCAGACGAGTGGCAAAGATGACGGCACTGTCAACCGGCGTATCGGTGCGCATGTCGGTCAGGCGTAGATCGAGGAGCGCACCAGCACCGAACGGGAGATATGGGCAAAAGTTGGTGACGCTTGATCAGGCGGCGGTTTGAAGGTGACGGATACCGTCTCGGAACTCAATCCCTTGGACGATCTCAGGTAGGCGGTTTTGGCCGTCGAGTTTGCGCCATTTCTTTTGCGCTGACATCATCAGCTTGAAGGCCATGGCCAAACCGGTCTTTCGGCTCAGGCATCCCTTGGTGCGTTTCGTGCGATGCCGGACGGTGGCGAAGGTGCTCTCGATCGGGTTTGACGTCCGGATGTGTTTCCAGTGTTCCGCCGGGAAGTCGTAGAAGGTCAGAAGCGCGTCCCTGTCCTTGACCAGCTTGGCCACCGCCTTATCCCATTTCACGCCATAGGTTTCGACGAAGAAATCGAAGGCGGCGTTGGCTTCGGCTTTCGTCGCGGCCTGCCAGATATCGTGCAGATGCGCCTTCGCCTTGGCTTGGATGGAGTTCGGGAGCGCGTTCAGCACGTTCATGGTCTTGTGGACCCAGCAACGCTGCTCCCGCGTCGTCGCGAATACCTCGCGCAGGGCCGTCCAGAACCCCAGGGCGCCGTCGCCAACAGCCAATTTGGGGTCCTGTTTCAGGCCACGGCGCTTGAGATCGAGCAGCACCTCGCGCCAGCTCTGGGTGCTTTCGCGGAAGCCATCGGTCATCGCCAGCAGCTCTTTGCGGCCGTATTCGTCCGCCCCGATGATCACCAGAACACATTGTTTTTCCTCGGCCATGCGCGGTTTGAAGTAGACCCCGTCCGCCCAGATGTAGAGAAAACGCCGGTTGCCGAGATCGCGTTTCTGCCAGGCCTCGTAGTCTTTCCACCAGTCGGCCTTCAGCCGCGTGACGGTCTTGGCAGACAGGCCCTTGGCATTCGGGCCAAGCAGCGCCCCCCAGCGCCTCGGTGAAGTCGCCCGTGGACACGCCCTTGAGGTAAAGCCACGGCAGCAGATCCTCGACCGACTTTGCCTTACGCAGATACCGCGGCAGGATGCTGGGCGTGAAGGTGACCTTGTCTTCGCCTACGCCCCGATCCCGCACGCGCGGCACCTTCACGGGCACTGGACCAATGCCGGTCATCACCTCGCGTTCCGGTAAGTGACCGTGGCGCACTAGGCGCGCCCGCCCATCTTCGAGTTTCTCCCCGGAAAAGGCGCTCATGAGCGCGGCCAGTTCCGCGTGGATCGCCTGTTCGATCAGCTTGCGCGCTCCATCGCGCAGGACGTCAGTGAACGGGTCAGATGTAAAACCCGATGGATCGGACAGTTGAGTGATGGTAGTCTCTGACATGTGGCATATCCCTTTCTCACCAGAGAATTGACGGCGACTCGACACCGCCTTGATATGCCGCCCCTCAGGGCATCACCAACTTTCGCGCGTACCTCACCGAACGGGTAAGTCGTCTCGACAAGAACGAGGCTGTAATCGGATGCGGCAGCCTGTGCCATCGGCACGGACAACGGGGTCGAAACCACAAGGGCCGCAAGGATGCGGAAGATGAAATGGGGCATGAAAGGCCTGTCTTGACGGGCAGCGGTGGCACGCTTTTGCATCGCGACCGGAACTGGTCATGACAATACGAAAAAGCGCAGGTTCAGGGTGCGTGAAGCATCCGTCCCATCAAATCTTTGGCGGTTTACGCAAGCCTTCCATGGCATACTGCTGGCGATCGTTCTGCCTTACCGGCCGGAACCTGGCAGGCTCTGACAACAGATGGCTTTGCGAAAGCGCAAGGGTCGGCCCTGCCACGTATGGCATGGCACGACACTGTATTGAAGAGACGCAGATCGCGTTGCACTCCGGCATGTCCGGGCAGTCGTCAGGGCAGCAGTCTTCCTGCATCGCCATCATATGAGACGCACTGTCAGCTGAAATCGACGCCTGACTGGACTGCGCCAAGCCCAGGCCGATCATCAGTACCAACAGGAAAAGGCGCAGATTTTGCCACATGAAGCATCCTATGGGGGAAACCTGGCGATGCGACAAGACACGTTGTGCTGAACTCAGATGTGCCGCGCCAATGCCCTGATCGCGTTTTGAAACATAATCACCTGCGCTGTCATAAAATAGGGTCAGATTTTCTGCCGCGCGGATAATGTGGTCCCGCCCTGAGAGTTTTCGTTCACCGAAACAGCGCGCGTCCGGGAGTGGAACAAAAAATGAACAGGAGCAGTGTCAGCAAGTGCCTTGAGTACTTGCAGCCCCATCATATCATTTTAAATGTCGCGTCAACGCTC
This sequence comes from Loktanella sp. M215, assembly GCF_021735925.1. Classification (NCBI taxonomy): domain Bacteria; kingdom Pseudomonadati; phylum Pseudomonadota; class Alphaproteobacteria; order Rhodobacterales; family Roseobacteraceae; genus Loktanella; species Loktanella sp. M215. The sequence goes on along the minus strand of NZ_WMEA01000005.1, from coordinate 167,201 downwards.
ATGCGGCGTATTATCACTCCTTCGACAATCTGGAAGATGTCTCCGGCACAAACAAAAGGGCGACACCTGTCACGATCGCAACATCAGCGATGTTGAACGCTGGCCAATGGGTGTTGCCAACATAGAAATCCAGAAAATCCGTAACCGCCCCGAACCGAAGCCGGTCAATGATGTTGCCGAGTGCGCCTCCGACAATCAGCCCGTAAGCCATTGCCTCAATGCGCCGCGTGGAGCGCCACATCATCATTGTAATCAGACCGCAGACGGCAACGCCAACAAGTGCCAGCGCCCACCATGGCACATCGCCAAGCAGACCGAATGTAACGCCATCATTTCGCAGAAATGTCAGGTTGAACCCCGGGAGCAACGGCAGGCCATCCGAGAGGCGATCAGCATTCATCGCCACGATGGTTTTCGAGACTTGGTCGGTAACCAAAGCCGTGCACAGCGCCATCAACCCTGCTTTTCGTGTGTTCAGGACTGGCACTCGATGACCTCCCGCGCAGGTTTACCCGACAAAATAAGACCCTTTCGCTTCACGGTCACTTGACTGGACATTGATGACGCCTTCTCTTTTGGGTGGACCATACTCATTGCTGTCAAAGGCATGACCATCATATTTCTTGCCGGGGACACTTCCACATGTTGACCAGACGCCATTTCATCGCGACGACCGCAGCCATGTTCTCCGCTCCACTTGCGGGGCCCGCCTTCGCGAACACGTGGCCGACCGGCGCGGAAAAAGCTGCCTGGGATGCGCAAGTTACCCCACCCGGGTACAACCCGACCACGTCGAACCCATGGGGATTGCATCCGCGCCTGTTGCCGCAGCGTGTCGAGGCGCGGCCCGGTCTTCTGCCCGGCGACATTCATGTCGATGCCGTGGCGCGTTATCTCTATCATATCGAAGAGGGTGGAACGGCCATGCGCTACGGCGTCGCCATCGGTCGCGACGGCCTTTATGAGCCGGGCATCTACACCATCAAGCGCAAGGTCGAATGGCCGCACTGGACCCCGACAGCGACGATGATCGAACGCTCGCCTGATACCTATGCGCAGTTCGCCGACGGTCAGGAACCCGGTCCGGGCAACGCCCTCGGATCGCGGGCCCTCTATCTCTACATTGGGGATCGGGACACCTATCTGCGGATCCACGGCACGCCGCAACCATGGTCGATCGGCAGCCGTGCAAGTTCCGGCTGCGTACGTATGGTGATGCCGCACATCAACGATCTCTATGAGCAGGTGAATACGGGAGTTACGGCTCACCTTTATCCGGCTGAAGGCGATGGCCCGATGACGGCGCATACAACCTGAGATCAAACCACAGAGTGGGCAGGGCATGCCCTTACTCATCCTGTGATCTGCGGCATACCCTCACGTTGCAGGCAGATTTGGCGACCCTCCGATGTGCGCAATGGCAAGAGCGTCGTTTCGACCGGTCCTGCATGTTGGTACCAGTAACAGCCATCTTCCGGCTTCAACCGTACCAATTGCAGATTCTGGTAGGGGGCTGCCATCGCGACGACCTCAGGCGGAACCTCCGCGAGAAAAAATGGTGGTTCCGCCGGGACAGGCGGTAGCGGTCTGGCACAGGCTGCAACGGTGATCAGCGCCAACCCGATCCCAGCAGATTGAACCCAGTTTCGTGTCCGCCGACCACGTGTCTGATGTATTGTCGTCAGATTGTTGCCTGTCTGACCGGTTTGTCTTGGATAAATTACAAGATGCATGAATCAGTTTCCCGGATAGCTGGCAAAGACGTCCGTGGAACCGTCGTCGTTGATGAGAAAGACGTCGTAAGCGTCCGCACGTCGCCCCTGATCCATACCTGGCGAGCCAAGCGGCATATCCGGCACGGCAAGTCCGACTGCATCCGGGCGATCCTGTAAAAGGCGACGGATGTCAGCAGCGGGAACATGTCCTTCGATGATATAACCATCAACCATGGCGGTGTGGCAGGACATCATATTTTGTGGGACCCCATTTTCCATCTTGTACCGAATGAGCAGTCCACCATTCACATCTTCGCCCGTTGGCGCAAAACCATTGGCTTTGAGGTGCTCCATCCAGGCGAGGCAGCACCCGCAACCATTGGTTTTCTGCACATTGATCGGAGTCGCTTCTGCAAAGGCCTGCGTGGCCGAAAAGAGTGCGAGGGTGCCTATCAGAGCGGCGATACGTGGTTTCATGTTTCAAAGCCTTCCGTTTGTTTCTGTGACGTGCGCGCTGGCCAGACTTCGCTCCAGACCAGACCGTGCGGAGGCCAATTGTACCAGGTTCGCGGCATCATCGCCTTTGGCTTCCAAAGCCTCATTAAGCCGGTCGTCGGAGAGTGGATCTGTAGGACGACCGTTCACGCGCACTTCGTAATGCAAATTTGGGCCGGTGGCGGTGCCAGTGGCACCAACATTACCGATGATATCGCCTGCTGTGACGCGGTCGCCGGTGGATAGCCCTTCGGGTACGGCACTCAGGTGTGCGTATCGGGTCATGGTGTCTGATCCATGTGCGATTTCTACGGTCCGGCCGTAGCCGCCGCGGGTCCCGATGAAGCTGATGCGTCCTGGGGCTGTTGCCTGCACTGGTGTGCCGCGTGCCGCCGCAAAATCGATGCCCGTATGCATCCGTGTGTTCCCGAAAACCGGATGCTTGCGCTGGCCGTAGACCGAACTCAGGCGCGCACCCTCAACCGGCTGCGCAAAGGTCCGCATCACGGCACCATCGCGGTAGATGACAGCTCTCCCCGACCCATCTTCTGGCCAAACGATCTCGAAGACCGCGTCTCCGAGATCAAGAGCCGCAAACGTCATGTCTGGTTCGCCAATCACTGCATCGCCGACCCGTGCCTCGCGCCACATCACTTTCAGTGTTTCACCACCGGACAGGTCGCGACGAAAATCCACGGTACCGCCCAACATCTGAGCCAGATCGACAGCAAATCGTGCGGGTATCCCGGCATCCTCAAGCGCTGCGAAAATCGAACTGTCGATGACGGTCTCGCCTGCAAGAGTCGTGATATCCGGCGCGGGGGTCACGACACGCGTTGCAACACGGTCTCCAAAGACGGCTTCGATCTGAACGCCGTCGTCCACGTCGAGCGACACGCGTTTCGGGCGGCCATCCCCAGTTGTAACGACGGTGAGTGAATGACCTGGACGCAACCGCCTCAAATCGAATTCCGCCCCGAGTGCCAAGGCGATTTCTGCACGATCGGTGGCGGACAGTCCGGCCTCGCCCAAAACCGCGTCCAAAGTCTCACCTGTGGCGATCTCGCGGGACCAAGTCGTGACTGAGGGTTGAAGCGCGGGAAGGGAAATTTGGACCGGCGCTATGTTCAAGACGGCAGGTGCCGCGAGCGCCGGCGTTTCGTCTGGCGAAGACACTATGGAAGCCATATCGACCATGTCATCGAATGGCAGGGGTGCCACGGTGTCAGGCTCCCAGCGACCAATGTCCGTCAGTGCGACGGGAACAGCTTCCTTCGCCATAACATTCGACAGTACGATGACTGCAGACGAAGCGCCGCCTGCCAAAACAAGGCCAACGGCCAGGTATCTGAGTTTCATGTGGTGTCCCCCGTCTCGTTGTCCAAAGCGCGGCGGATTTTGGGCACCGCAAACGCTCTCGGCTCGTGATAGTCGATGGTGCCGGAAAATGCACCGGTTGCCGCGAAGGTAAACACGGTCGCGGTATGGTTCATCGTGTAGCTCCCGGTTTCGGCGGGAACCTTCTCATAGCGCACACGAAAGCCATCGGCCGCGCGTGCAATCTGATCCGCCGTGCCCGTCCAGCCGCGAATTGCAGGATGAAAATAGCCGACGTAGTCAGCCATGGCCTCCACTGTGTCACGGTCAGGATCGACGGTGATGAACACCACATTCAACCGCTCGGCGTCTGTCCCCAATTCATCGAGCCAGCCTGAGATATCCGACAAGGTGGTAGGGCAAACGTCAGGGCAAAAGGTGAACCCGAAAAATACCAGTGAAGCGCGGCCAATCAGATTTTCTGGCCCCACAGTGCGCCCTTCGTGGTCGGTCAGCTCAAAATCCATCGACGTCAGTGGCACCGGTCGCTGTGCAACCGGTTCTTCCGCGCCGGGGCCGTCGACGCGCCACCAGCCGGCAACGAGTGTCAGCCCGAGCGCACCCAGACTTGCTGCACCATATGTCAGAGCCGCGCGGCGTTGCATCAGCCGTCGGGCCCGCGGGCAGCGACACCAAGGATGGGAACCTCGACAACAATTTCGCTGCCGTCGTCAAATGTCAGTGTGAGTGGGAAGGTCTCGCCTGCGACCATCGGACCTTGCAGCATCATGAGCATCGCATGCAGTCCGCCCGGTTCCAGCGCAGCGCTATCTCCGGGTGAAATCTCGATCTGTCCGGCAGGTGCCATCGAACTGACGCCGTCTGCACTCAGTGTTGATTGGTGAATCTCAGCCATCATAGCCAGGGGAGTGGCGATGCCTGTCAGCGTCACTGCTTCAGTTCCCGTGTTGCGGACAATCAGGTAGGCCGCACCAGGGCGCGTGGTCCCGATCGCGGCGCGGGCCCAGGGGCTTTCCACGACGACGTCGTCGGATCCCGCAAAGGCATTTCCGGGGATTGAAATGATGGCGGCGCATGCGGCAAGTGCCGCAAGTGTCAGGCGTGTCATGCTATGGGGCCTCGAGGTGTGAAACATTGTTTTGTTCATGAGTCAGCTGCCGCAACCTCTGCCGCTACGAGGGCCCGCAGTTCCGCCTCACCGAATGGGTCGACCGGTTTGCCGTTTACAAAAAACGTAGGCGTCTGCCTGATGCCCATGGTCTCGACGTCGGTGCGGTCCTGATTGATGACCGCGACCACGTCCGGCATCAGCATCTGCGATTGTGCGGCGGCGACATCGAGCCCGGCGGACCGTGCGATTTGCAGGATCAGTCCGGGTTCGGGCGCACCATGGGATGCCCATCGCGGCTGTTCGGTCAGGATCGCTTCCAATACCGGCTCATAGACGTCCTGCATCCGCGCGGCTTCCAGAATGCGAATTGCCTCGTCAGACCCCGCACCATGGAATGCGGTGTAGCGTATCGCGACGCGCACTGCGCTGCCATGTTCGGCCATGATGTCTTTCACCACCGGATAGTAAGCGCGGCAGGCTTCGCAGGCGGGATCGAAAAATTCGACGATGGTCACGGGGGCATCCTGCGGCCCAAGGATCGGCGAGTAAGGACGCAGCAGAGCCTCGACCTGTTCAGGTGGCACCGTTGCCACGTCAGTCAGCGGCTCAGAGCGGCTTACAAACCAGCTTGCAGCGGCAAAGAGCACGATCGCTCCCGCAAGAACGGACAACAGAAGTGGCTTACGGTTCATGACCAGGGTCCTTCAAAGAGAGAGCGGAGAGGGTCGCTGTCAGGGCGAAGGCCAAAAGCGACAGCAGTGGGATTGGTACGCCGACGATCAACTGGTTGTCGTCGGTACAGGACGGGCCGGTTGCCGTGCAGGGCTGGATCGGTTCGGGGATAATCCCTGCGTACAGGCCCACATGCCAAAGAGCGATGGCCCCGCCGCCAAGGCTGAGAAGCACGCCATAACGTCCGATACGGGTGTCGCCCCACCACAGGCCAAGACCAAGGATGATTGCGAGCGGGAACATGAAGACCCGTTGATACCAGCAGAGCAGGCAGGGCATCTGACCCAGCACCTCGCCGATGAACAACACGGCCAACGACGCGCAGAGCGCCACGACCCATGCGCCAATCAGCGCGGGCTCTCCGGTCATGCGCACCGTCATTCGCGCAGACGACCGGTCAGGTCGGCAAGAATGTCTTCCGCCGGGGTGCCGTAAGCGTAGGTCTTCAGAAAGTCGCCCTCGGGGCCAAACAGAAATAACTGCGATGAGTGGCCCATCGTGTATCCCCCGGGTGCGGCGGCTTCCGCAACCTTCTCATAGAAGATGTAGAAGCCCTCGGCCGTGCGTTCGATCTGCTCGGGCGTGCCCGTCAGGCCGACGATCCCGGCGTCGAACTGTGGCACGAACTCTGCCAGTGCTTGCGGGCCATCGCGAGCCGGATCGATTGAGATGAAGAGCGGTTGCACAAAGGAGGCGTCAGACCCCAGCCCATCCATCACGGCCGCCACCTCAGCCAGTGTCGTAGGGCAAACATCCGGGCAATTCGTGAAGCCGAAAAAGACCAGCATCCACTTGCCTGCAAAGTCATCCTGTGTGCGGACCATACCGGTATGGTCCGTCAGCTCAAACACGGCCTTGAAGGCGGTGTCCTGTGTCGCTGCCACCTCCGTTGGATCGGTGCCCCAGATCTGAAGTGCCATGACGGTCGCCGCAGCGACGCCCACCAGCCCCCAGAGAATCTTTTGAAGAGATGTCAGTTTCAATGCGGATGGCCTGCCAAGCATTCTTAAGTCTTGAGGCTGATACAACCTCCAGCCACTTGAGCTTCAAGCGGTTATCGCAATTATATCCGCAGGATCACTCCTCTGTGAAACAGCGTGAAGGAGATCGCATGACGAGACCCGACGCAGGGATACGTGGCAGGTCGAAATCCTCCCCACGCTGGCAATTTCCAAGGTTGCGCATCCGCCGCTGATGTTTCAGTCGCTTTGGTGATGCTCGGACCGCATGTTGGTTTCAGACGGGTCGTGATCCAAACAGGATAATCCCCGCGCCAACCACGCAGATCGCAGCACCGGTCAAATCCCACGGATCAGGGCGCTGCTTCTCGATGACCCACAGCCAGGCCAGCGATGATGCGATGTAAACTCCACCATAGGCGGCGTAGGACCGACCGGCGAATACCGACGGGGCGAGAGTCAGCAGCCATGCAAATACACCTAAACTGAACAGGGCAGGGACCAGCCACAAGCTGCTCGCTTCGTGGCGCACCCACATCCAGACGGCAAAACAGCCTGCAATCTCCGCCACTGCGGCAAAGGCAAAGACGATGAGTGTCATGGCGGTCGTTATGGTGTCGCCTCCATTTCGGGATGATGATGGTCATCCGTTGCGCACAATGAATGGTCCCCCAACACTTCAATGACGCGGCAATTCGCAATGCGCCCGCCCGAGCATTGGACAACCATGCGCTCCAGTTCGGCTTTCAGGGCCGTCAGTCGCACGATGCGGCTTTCGACCTCCGCCAGTTGCGCACGTGCGATAATGTCGGCAGCGGCGCATGACTGGTGAGGACTGTCAGACAAGCTCAACAGATCGCGGATGGCTTCCAACCTGAAGCCCAGGTCGCGGGCATGCCGGATAAAGGCGAGACGGTCGAGTGTCGCCTGGCCGTAAAGGCGCTGGTTTCCCGCACTCCGGTCGGCCTCAGGCAGCAGACCGATTTGCTCGTAATAGCGGATCGTCGGAACCTTCACCCCCGCCGCCGCCCCGAGTTTCCCTATGGTCAACATCAGATACCTCTTGAAGCTATAGTTGCTAGAGACATTAAATCTATGATTCGATGAAGGCAACGGCCCGTGCCGGGCAAGAGGAACACGATGACACAAACGGAAATCGACGGTGGGACAGCCTGTGACTGGACCGTATCCGGCATGGACTGCGGATCCTGTGCGACCAAGGTCAGGTCAGCAGTGGCTCGTTTGCCAGGTGTCAGCGATGTCGAGATTGGCATCATGACCGAACGGTTGCGCCTGACGCTCGATGAAACGCAGACGGCGCGGGACAAGGTCGAAAAGACCGTACGCTCGCTTGGCTATGGCATCGCCCCTCGGACTGATGCAGCCAAAAAGGAATTCGTGATCCCGGGCGACGGCAAAGACCCCCACGGTGATGGCGATCATACGGGGCACGACCATACCTCGAATTCTGAAACGTCTGCTCCCGCTGCCACTGGTCATGGCAGCCCGGGTCACGTGCACGACGATCCCGCCGATCGGGGCAAATCCTGGTACCGGACGGGCAAGGGGCAGTTGGTTATCTTTACGGCTCTCTTGCTGGCGGCAGCCTGGAGCGTGGAACTGATTGCGCCCCAAATTGGCAGCTGGGCTTTCGTCGCGGCCTGCCTGATCGGTGTCGCGCCCGTCGCACGCCGTGCCATAGCTGCGCTGCGTGTCGGACAACCGTTCACCATCGAAAGCCTGATGACCATTGCTGCAGTCGGTGCGCTGTTTATCGGCGCCGCCGAGGAAGCGGCCTTGGTCGTCTTTCTCTTTGCCGTGGGCGAGGTGCTGGAAGGTGTTGCCGCAGGCAAGGCCCGTGACGGGATCCGCGCCCTTGCAAACCTCGTCCCCAAAACGGCTCTGCTGGAGACGGACGGCGTCACCCGTGAAGTGCCCGCCGCAAGCCTTGCTGTGGGCCAGATTGTCCTTGTCCGTCCGGGCGACCGCATCCCTGCCGACGGAGAAATTGTCGACGGCACCAGCGGCATCGACGAAAGCCCGGTCACCGGTGAGAGCGTGCCCGTGACGCGCGGCCCCGGCGAGGGGGTCTTTGCAGGCTCCATCAATACCGAAGCTGTACTGCGCGTCACGGTGACGAAGGCCGCGGAAGACAACACGATTTCGCGCATCATTCGCCTTGTCGAAGAGGCGGAGGAGGCACGTGCGCCAACCGAGCGGTTCATCGACCGCTTCAGTCGCTGGTATATGCCAGCCATTGTCGCCATCGCGGCGCTGGTCATCGTGGTTCCACCTCTGGCCTTCGGTCAGGCTTGGGACACATGGATCTACCGTGGCTTGGCGCTCCTGTTGATCGGGTGCCCCTGTGCGCTGGTCATATCGGTCCCGGCTTCGATTGCATCCGCCATGTCCACGGGGGCCCGGCGCGGTCTTTTGATGAAAGGCGGTGCGGTCATCGAAGCGGCGGCACAGGTCAGCCACATCGCATTCGACAAGACTGGCACCCTGACCCATGGACGACCGCGGGTCACTGACGTCGTGACGTTTGGTGCGACGACACAAGCCGAACTTCTGGCCGTTGCCGCCGGTGTGGAAAGCGGGTCCAGCCATCCCTTGGCCAAAGCGATCCTGAGCAAGGCTGAAGAAGGCGGGATCACACCGTTGGTTGCAGGGGATGCAAAGGCCCTGCCGGGCAGTGGCGTCGTTGCCTCAGTGGGCAGCGCGTTGGCCTGGGTCACCTCGCCTCGCTACGCGACGGACAACGGCGGTCTCGATGCGGAGAACCTGAAAAAAGCGACGGCCTTTGAAGAGGAAGGCAAAACAGCCGTTGCCGTCTACCGGGAAAACCAGCCACTCGGCTTGATCGCGATGCGTGACGAACCACGCGCCGATGCAGCAGACGCGGTGCGCCAGCTGTCGGCTATGGGGATCACGCCGGTGATCCTGACCGGCGACAACCCCCGCACGGCGGCCGCCATCGCAGGCAGCCTTGGCATGCAATTCCAGGCGAACATGATGCCCGAAGACAAGCTCGCAGCCATCCGCACGATGAGTGAGCAGGGTGGCGTCATGATGATCGGGGACGGGATCAACGATGCCCCGGCACTGAAACAGGCAAGTGTCGGTGTGGCCATGGGCTCGGGTACCGACGTGGCACTAGAAACGGCCGACGCGGCGATCCTGCGTGACCGCGTAACCGACATTCCCGCCACGATCCGGCTGTCACGTGCGGCCATGGCCAATATCCGGCAGAACGTGACCCTCGCGCTGGGGCTCAAAGCCGTGTTTCTGGTCACGACTATCTTTGGACTGACGGGACTGTGGATCGCAATCATGGCCGATACCGGAGCGACGGTTCTAGTCACGCTGAACGCCCTGCGCCTGCTGCGGTTCGAACCGGAGCGCGAGGCCTGACGGATGATCGCCGGCTTCGGGTGGGGTGCCCTCACCATTCTCTTTGGCTATATGGGCCTTTTCGCCTGGGGCAATGCCATGAGCAGAAAAGCGGCGGATGAAACGGTCTGGCTTTTTAGCCGTGCCACAGGTCGCGATCGCCTTGCAGCGATCGGCTTTTGTGCCGCGTTCGGTCTTGCCTTCTTTGGTCCCATGATCTGGCTGGTTTTGCCACGGCTGCACAAGATCGAATATCGGCAAACGGAAAGCCACGAGAAGATAAACCTGATGAAAAAAATGTGCCCCCGCTTTACTACTTCTGTCCTTGCGCTGATAATATTAGTCGTTGCGGGACCGAGCTTTGCCGATAATTCCACCGAAATAAAACTGCCTCTCGGCTCTGTCATCATGACGCAGACCTACGCCAACAATGATCTGACGCTCATCACCGATGTCGACATACTGACCTTTCAAAGCGCATATCTTCCGGAGGTAGAAGCCCTGTCGGGCAATTCCTTCTTAATCTTTCTGGCTACAGGCGAACACAAATGCGCCGGATATTACATCTGGGGGACACTTGACGACGCTGGCCTCCGCGCATCCCCCCAGTTCGGGAGCTGCTCTAACAGAGGTAAAGTCTTGCGCACCGCAAAGGGGTTGATGCTGATCATGCCCGGCCCGAATTCGTCCGCTGCCGTGAGGTACTACCTTAACAGAGATGGGACCGTCACCGAAAACACACAAGGGTTGGAAGCGGAGGGTATCGTCGATCCGTTCTGAGGCGGTTGAAGTTGTCGGATCGGAGAGAGTAGCCGAAAAGTCCCAGAAGCAGACCTAACGCATGTTTCAAAAACGCTCCAGACCGTGTGGAAACGCGCCTAATCGTGGGGAATGGAATTCCGAGGCTTGCATTGCGGTTTCGACGGGTTTGAACCGTGTGGGCGATGAGACCGCCAAAAAGCGGTTTCTGCATGGTATTTTGAGGCCTGCTTTGGTCCGTTTTGGCGGGCAATGCTCCCGTCAGGCCACGATTGCCTGAATGAGGCCGGTTGCCCCCAGAAGGGTTAAGGCGCGGCGCATATTGTAGTGCCAGTGCCGTCAGGGGTCGTTTGCGGAAGATTGTGAAATCCTACGCTAAGGCCAAGGGGGCTTGCTCAGGCATCACTCGTGGCGCTTGATCGGGCCACTTGCCGAATAACTGCTTCAGAAGCCGATCCGATTTCCAGATCGTGTCCCCATACTTGGTCTAAGAAGCGCGACCCTTGGAGAGGTCCGTGACTGATCAGGAGGCCACGGCGGGCATCTCGCGAGGTTGCGTGAGGCTGGCATGGTAGCGACAAGGCGCGAAAGCCAGGCCATTCACTATAGCATTGCCGATCCCCGTCTGCACGACATGATGGATGCGCTCTTCGCGTCTAATGTGAAAGGGATGAGAGCGCGTTGGGTTTACGAACCTACCGGCTACGTTGCCCGGACGGGCACGATTCTAACTACGGTGAAGAGTTCAGGATTTCGTGGACCACGATATTATCGCTCACGCTCCGCGAAAATTGTCACACACCTCAACACCCTTTGCGACCATATCGAGAAGGGCGTCAACATCATTCAAAAGGGCTGCAATGCGCGAACTGCTGATGCGGTAGCGGATGAAGCGTCCGTCGCGATCGCTGGCCACAAGTCCGCAATCCAGAAGACATCGGAGATGGTTGGAAACGTTTGGCTGCGATAAGTCCGTACGCGTCACTATCTGGTGAACGGCCAACGGCGCTTCGCACAAAGCGTCTAGAATCGCGAGGCGGCTCGGGTCCGCAAAGCCGCGAAACAGCTTCGCTCTTCGCTCAATAGCGGTAGTCCCGGTATTGCAGTCGGCGACAATCTGATCCATATCATTCCTCGCTGATATGTTGTTTGTTGATTCACTCTAGCAGGAGTATTGCACCCATGGCCAACGCCGACAGCGCCGGTTCGACGGCAGATATTCCATCATTCCGTTACCGCGTCTCCGGCATGGATTGCGCCAAGGATGCCGCGCAGATTGAACGGGCGGCGCAGTCTGCCGGGGTCGCGCCCGACGCGGTGAAAGTGTCGGCAGCGACACATATCATGACCTTGAAGGCCCCAGAAGCGCGGTTGCCGGAGATCGAGAAAGCCGTTGAGACCACGGGGTATGGGTTTGACCGCATCGAAAGCGATGAGGACCTTCAGCAAGGTGCGGCCCATCAGGACCCGGCCTACCGACGCGCGCTCTGGATCGTCGTGATCCTGAATGTTGGTTATGGTGTCATCGAGATGGTCGGCGGGTTCATCTCCGGATCGCAGGCTGTGAAGGCCGATGCGCTCGATTTCATCGGCGATGGCGCAATCACCTTCCTTGGCCTTCTGGCAATTGGTTGGAGCCTTGCCTGGCGAGCGCGATCAGCCCTGATTCAGGGCACCTTTCTCGGCCTGCTCGGTCTTGGGGTCCTTGGCACAACCATCATGCGGGCATTCGAGCCGACACCGCCAGACGCCACTCTGATGGGGATACTGGGCCTGATTGCTCTTGTGATAAATGTCATCTCCGTGTTGCCCCTGCTGAAATTCCGCAAGGGCGACGCGAACATGCGTGCCGTCTGGCTGTTCTCGCGCAACGACGCCATCGGCAATGCGGCAGTCGTTATCGCCGCCGGTCTGGTGTTTTGGCTGGGTAGCGCATGGCCCGACCTGATCGTCGCCTTCGGCATCGCCGCATTGTTCCTGCATTCTTCTTGGGCGATCATCCGCGATGCGCGCTCCGATCTGAAAGCGGCGGCATGAACAACCGCATTCTGGGTGGGCTCTGCGCGATTGCAGCTTTTGGTCTCGATCAGGGCACCAAGGCGCTTGCCCTGAACACCCCGGCGCTTGAGCATGGGGTCGAGGTTCTGCCCTTTCTGAATCTTGTTCGTGTCCTGAACGATGGGGTCAGCTTCGGCATCCTCGGCGGGATCGTGCCCTGGTGGGGTCTCATCGCGCTTGCTGCCGTGATCGTGGCATGGCTGCTGATCTGGTTATGGCGCGCGCCGGACAAGCTGACGGGGGCAGCGCTCGGACTGATCATCGGCGGTGCTCTCGGCAATGTCCTCGATCGGATACGGTATCAAGCCGTTCCCGACTTTCTGGATTTCCATTTCGGAACATACCACTGGCCGTCCTTCAACCTCGCTGACGTGGCGGTTTTCTGTGGAGCGGCACTGCTGTTCTGGGACAGCTTTCGCTCGACGAAAGACAAATCGGAGAACCCTGAACAGGGTCACCGCAAGGGAAATATTTCGGGGGGATAATCCATGTCCGGCATACCATCCGCAAAGGGCTTCGACGGCACGCTAGCCCTGCTACGAAATCCTATTGGTTCATTCCGGACACCTGACGCGCCCTTGACACCGATCTGTTTACCACCCGCATCCTCCTTCAAAAGGCGATCTGCATGACCGGGGCGGCGAGAGCGAAAGTTTTCTATTCCGAGGATAAACTGGTTCGCTAAGGCTCAATGCCCGGCTGCATTCAGACGACACTGCTCGGAAAAGGTGCGTTTGATGGACAATCATCCGATCGGTCCAAAAATACCAATAAAATGAATATCTGGGGTCTGATACCGGAGAGTGCAGGATCGTACGTTAAGCCCCTTGGTTTACTGTTTTGGCCACCTGTATTCGCCTGTGAGGAGGATATGTGCCCATCCGAGGGGTGAGGTATGTGCCAGTAGCATTGGTGAGCAATCCAACCCGTCGCGTTTTCGTGCGGCGACAGCTTGACCAAGGTGTTTGCTGTTCCAGTGGATGACGATGGCGGCGAGGAGGTTGAGGCCTGCCATGCGGAAGTGCTGACCTTCGGCGGTGCGGTCGCGGATTTCACCTTGGCAACCGATGCGGAGGGCGTTTTTCAGGGCGTGGTGTGCTTCGCCTTTGTTTAGCCCGATCTGAGCGCGGCGCTGCATGTCGGCGTCAAGTAGCCAGTCGATGATGAACAGCGTCCGTTCAACGCGTCCGATTTCTTTGAGGGCTTCGGCCAGCTCATGCTGGCGGGGATAGGCTGAAAACTTTCGCAGCAGTTGACTGGGCGGCATGACGCCCGCGACCATGGTAGCGGCACTGCGCAGGATGTCGGGCCAGTTGGTGGTGATGATGCTTTGCCTGACCTTGCCACCAATCAGGCCTTTCAGTTCCTTCGGGACAGCACTTGGATCGAAGACATAGAGCCGCTTGGAGGGCAGATCACGGATGCGCGGAATGAACTGGAAGCCCAGAAGGGCTGTGACGGCGAAGACATGATCGGTGAAGCCGCCGGTGTCAGCATATTGTTCGCGGATATTTCTGCCGGTCTCATTCATCAGCAGGCCATCGAGGATGTAAGGGGCCTCGCTCACGGTCGCCGGGATGGTTTGAGTGGCAAAGGGGCCGAACTGATCGGAAACATGGGTATAGGCTTTCAGCCCCGGTTCATTGCCATATTTGGCGTTGATCAGGTTCATTGCCTCACCTTGACGTGTGGTTGGAAAGAACTGCCCGTCGCTGGAGGCGGTGGTGCCGCCACCCCAGAAACGGGCCATGGGCAGGGTGGATTGCGCCGCGATCACCATGGCCAAGGCGCGGTTCAGCGCGTCGCCTTCAACATGCCACCGTGAGATGCGCGAGAGCTGGGAATAATCATGGGTGCTGGTGGCTTCGGCCATCTTGCTGAGGCCGAGGTTCAGGCCTTCCGCCAGCAGCACGGTCAGCAGTCCGATCCTGTCAGTGCAAGGTGCTCCGGTGCGTATATGGGTGAAGGCTTCCGTGAAGCCTGTGGCATTGTCCACCTCCAGAAGCAGATCGGTGATCCGCACATCGGGCAACCTTTTGTATAAATCCAGAACAAGTTCATGGGCCTCGGCGGGCACTGCGGCGGTGAGCCTGTCGATCTTCAGCATTCCGTCCTCAATAGAGCCACCCGGAATTGCCCCGGCACGGGCAGCGCGTGCCAAGCGTTTCAGTCCCTCAATCATACGGGTTTTGCGATCTCCCAGCCAATCCGCCGGGTCGAAGGGCACTGCCAATCTGGGTGTGGCCCGCGCCTCTGCTATTGGCACCAGCGCCTGCTTCAGGTCGGCATAGCGCCGGGACTGCACCAACCAGATATCGCCGGAGCGAAAGGCATCGCGCAGATGGAACAACACGGCGACTTCCCAAAGCCGATGGTCATCGGGGGGCTGCGCATGAAGGTGCTGGTGCCATTTGGAACTGCGGCGCAGAAAGGTTGTTGGCCGAACGGTCTCTTGTCCGCCCTTTGCGACAAGCCGAGTAGCTTCGACCAAAGGTTCGGCGACCGATGCTGCCTGAATATCGAGCGCCCTCAACATGCGCGGCGCGTAGCGCCGGAACCGATGATAGCCTTGGGCGACATGGGCCAAGGGATTGGCAGCCATTGTACTGGTCAACTGCATCGCCGTGGCGACAAGTCCTTCCAGATCACGCCAACCGCAGGCGGTCGTAACCGCGCTCTCAAGGGGTGCGCCATCGCCATGCGCTTCCAGGAGAGCGGCCCCCAAGCCTGAGAAAGAACGAAGTGTGTCCTGCAATGCTGCTTTGGCGCCGGTAATCTGCACATCACATAACCTCTTGGCATCGCGCCAGGTTTTACCCACGATCCGATCATGGGTCTCAATCACTGCATCAGCTATCGCAGCCTGCCATTCCACAGCACAGACGGTCATGATCGCCCACCGCCGATCGCTGGAAATGTCGCGCAAATCATCCGAGAAATATCGTTCGCCTTGGCGACGAAGTCGGGTGATCCGGTGGGGTGGAACGCCATCAAGGGCAGCGGTCGCAAGCCCGAGACCTTGCAGAAACTCCAACCGGTCCAGCAGGCGGTTCGCGTCTGCCGAGTTCTTGCCAACCTCAAATTGGCGCAACCAGACAAAACGGCTGACCCGGTCATCGACGTCTTCCGAAAGCAGGGCATCCAGCCTGCCTCTCATGGGCGCGTCGAGACGGTCGGCGATGCGCGTTTCCATCCGACGTTCGGCGGCGACAAGCGCATCAGCGCAGAGCCGTTCGATCACCGACACCCCGGGCAGAATGGTCTGGCTCCGGCGGCATTCTGTCACGAACCGACGCGCCAGCTCCTCATTAGAGCGCGCAACCTCAGCCTCAGTTTCAAGCCAAACCTTCAGGTCGCGGGCACCACGTCCGGTAAACATCTTGTAGCCATAGATCGCTCTAAGCTCGATCAGATGATCCCGCCGAGTCTCTTCGCGGACGGCGTAGCCCTCCAACTCAACCGCTTGCATTCCCAGCTGAGCCGCGATGAACCTGATCGCTTTTTCTGGGATGACCTCTCCAGCCGTCAGGAGGCGGCCGGGGTGTCGAAACGCGCAAAGCTGAAGGGCAAACCCAAGCCGGTTTTGTGATCGTCTTCGCAGACGAACATGTTCGATGTCATCATCGGCCAACGTGTAATGGTGAAGTAGTGCCGCTTCACTGGTTGGCAGATCAAATAGTGTCGCGCGCTGGCGCTCGGTCAGAATGGTGCGATGCGCCATGCTTCTTTTGCTTTCATGGGAGGTATTGAGTATATTTATTTATGATATGAGATAAGGAATAAATCCGTTGCCCGAAAGCGACCGCCGAACCCAAGCATCACAAACCAACGTTTGTGACACATGCTGATTGGCTATGCGCGCGTCTCTAAAGCCGATGGCAGGCAGTCTCTTGACCTGCAACGGGATGCCTTGATCGCGGCGAGCGTTGGAGAGGAGCAGATTTACTCGGATCTGGCATCTGGCAAAAAGGATGACCGGCCAGGGTTGGAGGCCTGCCTCAAGGCATTGCGTGACGGCGATGTTCTGGTTGTGTGGAAGCTCGATCGTTTGGGGCGTAGCCTGCATCATCTGGTCAAGACCGTCAGTATGCTGTCTGAGCGCGGGGTTGGCCTTAAAGTGCTCACCGGGCAAGGTGCGCAGATCGACACAACAACTGCGGCAGGACGGCTTTCATTCGGCATCTTTGCCGCTCTCGCCGAATTTGAAAGCGAGTTGATCCGTGAACGCACAGTGGCCGGTCTTCAGGCAGCCCGGGCGCGGGGGAGGAAAGGCGGACGAAAATTCGCGCTGTCAAAATCACAGGTGCGCATGGCACAGGCCGCAATGGCAAACCGCGACACGTCTGTTTCAGAACTTTGCAAAGAATTAGGCGTGAGGCCCGTTACTCTCTATCGCTACGTCGACCCGAACGGCAATCTGCGAGACTACGGCAAGCGCGTCCTCGGAGCCTAACGTACTATTCTGCACCCAGCCGGAATCTACCCCTATTTGTCAGTGTCCGGGGGGAAGGCCGACGCCGGGTAGACGAGGCATCAACAAAAACCCCAGCCCTTACAAAGCTGCAGAAGTAAAAAGCGTAGCCCCAGCCATGATAGCCCCGTCTCATCAATGCCAATACCCACGAAGACACTCTAACTTGGCCTGATAATGCAGGTTTAATTTCTACCGAAATGGTTGGCTGAGGCTTGATTCAGATATTTTTGAATCTAGACGCCAGATTTGAACCGTTGGCCATATTCAGAAATCAGGATGGACAGAAGATATAGGATATTGAGATAGTCTATCGCCTTCAAGTACGCTCAATGCGACGACCAACGCCCACCGCAAGGTGTTCTGAATGCGTTTTGAAGTCCCGCAGCGGCCTGAAATGGCTCACTACCAAAATTCCGTGTCACATACCGGACCGGACGTTTGACCCGGCCCGGTATGCGGGGTCTGTTACCGGGTCCAGCCTTCAGTTTTCATCAGGGACTGTGCTTCATCGGTCACCAGAAAATTCAGAAAAGCCTGCGCCTCCGGATCAGCATCAGGTGCCAGGGCGACGTTCAAATCGCGCCAGATTGCGCGGTCAGGAGAGAACGCAACGGCCTCGATCTTTTCAGGGTTACGCGATGTCCAGTCAGGCCAAGTGATCCAGGCGTCAGCGTCCAGATCGGTAAAAGCTTTAAAACCAGCACCTGATCCATGTTCAAACGCGACGATATTCTTACGCAATCCGACAACGTCCGACAGGCTGCCCGTACGTCCGGCCACATCTTCCCAGACGCCGGTGCCAGATGTGTTTCCGACGCCTGCGCCTTCGGTCACCACGACCTTGATGCCTTCTGCCAGCAGGTCGTCGAAACCGGTAATGGATTTGGGGTTGCCGGCCTTGACCGCAATAATGGCGGGACGCAGGTAAATCGGCATCACTTGATCCGACGAGAATGATTTGTAGGTCTCCAGAAAGGCCGTCATCGACTGTTCGGACGTGCCCCAGATGATGTCGGCATCTGCCTGGGCCTGCTGAGACCATTTGGGTTCGGGACCGAAGGTGATCGCGACGGTACCTCCCGTTTGCTCTTGCCAAAGATCGGCCACTTTTTGAAGTGCTGTATGGGGGCCGCCCGCCCCATATAGGCGGACAACACCGTCCTTCGCCTCATGAACAATGTCGGGATCAAACATCACCGTGTCTTGCGCAAAAGCCGGGGTCACCATGGCCATATTCAGGGCCACATATGAAATTAGTTTCATCTTCGTTCTCCGGTACCAGTCGTCCGCAGTTGCCATGTGGCGGTCGCGGCGATTGCAGGAAGAACGAACCGGAGGGTCAGTTTATTCCATCACAAAGTCAAATTCATGGTTTTCGCGGCATCACGTCTGCGTGGCGCTCTAACTAGACAGGAAGGTGGTACAGCCTTCGCGAAACGCGGATAGCCCGCCTTGGGCCGGATGCCTGACATAGGTCAGCGACACTCCGACGGGCTGGGCACAGCGCTCTGCGACACGTCCGATACACAAGATTTTCTGTGGTGCAAACATCGCTGCGAGTGCCGCAAGTACAGCCAGATTGGCCCGTATTTCCGGCGCTGACGGTGTGCGGATGGCATAGTCTGGTGCGCTGCGGTGCGGGACTTGCATGACCGCGTTCCAAAGTAACGGCACATCGTCTGGCATTGCTTCCCAGATTGCACGCGCGGTGACAGAGCCTGGATCGTCGTGTTGCGCGGTTGGATGGCGAAACGGCACGACCATTTTCAACCGCGTTGCTAATGGCAGCAGCATCCGGTCGCCGGTCAAGGGCAGCCCGGTCCGCCGGGCACCACGTCTGGACATGGCCTCGGCCAACCACATGACGCGAGGACGTCGAACTTGCATTGCCTGCAGATAGAGCGTCAGGTTCGCCCGCCGTATTTCTGGTGCATCCGCGCTCTCGAGCGCGGGATCATGGTCGCGATAGGGATTAAACAGCCGATCCGATCCCTCAATTTGCTCCAATAACGTTATGATGGCGGCAACCGTCATGGCGCAATGACATGTTGGATAAATGCCTGGGTCGCGCGACTGACATGACGCTGTGTCGCATTTACGGCAAAGAACTTCCGCTCGGGCAGCTTGAACGCTAATCGGGCCAGGCGCCCCACCTGCAGGGCGTCTGCGACAACCAGATGCGACAGCGCCGCAATACCGGCGCCAGCTTCGACAGCAGCGCGCACCGCTTCATTCGAGGGAAGCTCGAGGACAACAGACAAATCCATGACGGCAATGCCCGCCTCTTTCAGTGCCTGCTCGAGTATAGCACGCGTGCCCGAGCCAGGCTCGCGAAAGACCCACGGTGCCGTCCGCAGATCATCACCGTGCGCGGCCTGATCTGCGCGAGCGACCAGCACCAGGTGATCTGTAGCGGCGGGGATCAGGGTGATTTGCGGGTCCGCAACGTGATCTTCAACGAAGCCCAGATCGGCTTCGCCCGTGACGATGGCCTGACAGGCGGCATGGGTGTTCAGAATGCGCAGTGACAGATCAATTCCCGGAAAGGCTGTGTGGAAGCTCTGCATGCGGGGCGGAAGCCAGTAGTTTGCAACCGTCTGGCTGGACACAAGCCGCAGCTTGCCGTGGGCAAGGGCGGTGGATGCGCTGAGGCAGCCCGCAGCCTCGTCTGCCCGGGCGAGAACCGCGCGCGCTTCCGGCAGAAAATCACGACCAAGATTTGTCAGCACGATACCGCGCCCAATGCGGTCGAACAGCAGCACATCATGGCGTTCTTCCAACGCAGCAATGGCGGCACTCACGGCAGATTGGGTCAGGTTCAGCGCATGAGCCGCATCAGTCATATGCTGACGTTCCGCCACAGCAATGAAGATGCGAAGTTGTTCAAGCGTCATGATCTCTACACCTCACTCTCACCCATCAGTAAAATCGATCTGTTTTACAAATTCAATCCGTTGGATCGTTTGGTTCGCTTCGTCTATCGAGGTTAAGAACAGGAGATCCACAATGACATTCTACAAAATGCGCGCAGTATCGCTGGGATTGCAGCCTTTTTCGCAGCTGACCAGCCCAATGGAAATTATTCGCCAGTTCACCCCCAACTGGTTTGCGGCCACGATGGGAACGGGCATCCTCGCAATTGCGCTGGCACAACTTCCCGACGCGTTCAGCTCCCTTGGCAAAGCGCTTTGGCTGTTCAATATTGCCCTGTTCACGCTGTTTTCGGCGCTCTATGCGGCACGATGGATCTTATTCTTCCACGAAGCGAAGCGGATTTTCGGTCACTCGGTCGTCTCGATGTTTTTTGGCTGTATCCCGATGGGGTTGGCCACGATCATCAACGGATTTTTGATCTTTGGACTGCCATCAATGGGCAGCATCGCGATCGAGGTCGCGACCGTCTTATGGTGGATTGATGTCGGTATGGCAGCACTTTGTGGCATCGCCATACCCTATTTGATGTTCACCCGCCAAAGCCACGCCATCGATCAGATGACTGCCGTCTGGCTGTTGCCAATGGTTGCAGCCGAGGTCGCAGCGGTGTCGGGGGGGTTGCTGGCCCCGCACCTTGCCGACGCACATACCCAACTGCTGGTGCTGGTGTGGTCTTACGTCCTCTGGGCCCTGTCGGTCCCCATTGCGATGAGCGTCCTTGTCGTCCTGATCCTGCGGCTCGCCATCCACAAGTTGCCGCACGTTTCCATGGCGGCCTCCAGTTGGCTGGCGCTTGGACCGATCGGCACCGGGGCATTGGGCCTTATGACGTTAGGCCAGGCCGCCCCTGCCATCTTTGCGGCGAATGATCTGGGTCAGTATAGCAGCGCCGCGGCGGGCATCGGTCTCATCGGCGGATTGCTGATGTGGGGCTATGGGCTGTGGTGGTTTGCGATGGCAGTGCTCATCACCGGGCGCTATGCACGCGACGGTCTGCCATTCAACCTTGGTTGGTGGGGTTATACATTCCCGCTGGGTGTATTTGCCGTTGCTTCATTGAAGCTTGCGAGCTTGCTGCCGATTACTGCGATTTATGTTTTTGGCCTGATATTGGTGGCACTGTTGGGCGCTGCGTGGATCGTCGTCGGAACGCGCACGGTCTGCGGCGCCTGGCGTGGGGATCTGTTTGCAGCACCCTGCCTGAAGGACGATTGATAGGTTCGAACAGGCCTTCCCACTTATCGCAGAAAAGGACATGGCATAACGGGAAATCGTATTTTTCTGCCTTCGGGTGCGACCGCTGCCGTTGCCCGAATTGCAATGACACAAGAGACGGGGCAGCCGGCTGACAACCATGCGATGACGGATGGCGGTCATGTCTATGCAGGAAACCAAATCCGCGTGATGAAAGATTGGCGTCAAGTACGTCAGGCACGCTAGTGTCTGAGTGTCCGCCTGTTCCCGCCGTCGAGTACGGATGACCTGTCGTGAGTGCGCTATGCTGAATGCCAACCAACGCCAGATGCTCACCGCTGCCGCTGGCGGATTGTTCGGCTACGCGTTGGCGTTGACACGCAATCGCGATTCAGCCGCAGATCTCGTGCAAGATTGTGTCGTGCGTGCCATCTCAGCCAAGCAGGCGCCCCAGGACGAACGTGCATTTCGCGCGTGGCTGTTCACCATCGCACGGCATTTATGGTTCGATCGATTGCGATCGTGGCGCCGACGGCGCGCCATGCAAGAGGCGGTCGACCTGGATCAACGCACAAGCGGTGCACTCTACGATATCACGGTCACCCATCTGGCAGTCCGCGAGGCATTCTTTTTGCTGTCGGAAAATCACCGGGATGTGCTGGCGCTTGTGGACATCGGCGGGCTTACTTATGACGAAACCGCTGAACTTTTGCGGATTAAACGCGGCACGGTGATGAGCCGCGTGAGCCGTGCGCGTGCCGCCCTGGCAGAAAAGCTTTCAGGTCCGCATGTCGTGGAATTGCCGCGAAAGGGCAAAGGGATGCGCCGTGGTTGATGAACGAACTCGAGACGAACAGGTCAGCGCATATGTCGATGGCGCACTAGATCCGCAAGACGCGGCTCGGATGGCCGAGGCAATCGCACGCGATCCGGCGCTTGCCAGCCATGTGGCCCATTATCAGGCTTTGCGGGCAGGGGTCGCGTCACTGGCGTCAGACACAGTCATCATCGCGATCCCTGAGCGATACTCAGGAGCAGGAAGGCCTGCATGGCGTCCTGCCGTGCTGGCCGCCTCTGCCATCTTGATCGCAGCCGGCGCAGTATGGTGGTTAGTCCTGACTGGTCCCATTTCGGATGATATTCCGGCACAGATCATCATTGCAGAAAGTTCTGACCTTGCCACGATGATCGCACATTTCGATAAGTGGGCAAGTGGCGCTCAGAACGTGACAACGGAGGGTCCGCTCATCGGCATCGCCGCAATCGTTCAAGCCAATGGGTTGCAGCAGACGTCACTAGAAAGAGTCACCTTGCCACTTGGGCGCAAAGCGGACGCACTGGGTTTTGTCGGTCCCAGCAATTGCCATCTTGGGCTCTATGTGACCGCGCATGCCGGAGATCGCCCGGCCGGTCTCGCAATCTCAGATGACGGCCATGTCCTGATTGCACAATGGGCCGGACCCCATCAGCAGATGACGATGGTCTCGCGATCCATGAACGCGACTCGCTTCGCCATTCTCGCGCTGGCTCTGCGCAATGGGACTGACGCACCCAATGAGATACATCCCGATTTGCTCTCCTCTCTGGCGACGGCACGCCAGCCCTGTCTGGGCTGATGGACAAGTTTATTTTGCATCATGAGGAATAAACGCCCCCTGCCAATCGTCTGAACTTGCGACGATCTCAAACATGACAAGCACGTCATAGCGATCGCAGAAAAATGGGGGAACCATGTTCAACAGACGACAGATGATCGCATCCACCGGGGCTGCTGCCGGATTCGTGATGGCTGGCGGCACGCCATTGCTCGCTGAAACAGTATCGCTGGGTTTTGAAAATGGAGATCGGTCGCTGGTCGCCTATCCGGGGAAGCGGCCTTTGCTGCAGCTGTCATCCCGACCGCCGCAGTTGGAGACGCCGTTCAGTGTGTTCAATGAAGGCATGTTGACCCCCAATGACGCGTTTTTCGTGCGGTACCACTTGGCTGACATCCCGACCGAGATTGATCCTGACACCTTCACACTCGAGATCGCCGGCACAGTGGCCACGCCCATGTCGCTGTCTCTCGCTGACCTGAAATCGCAATTCGATACGATTGATCTGGTCGCAGTTCATCAATGTTCAGGCAACAGCCGTGGCTTTGTCACGCCACGTGTCGGTGGTGGGCAGGCAGGGAATGGCTTGATGGGTAACGCACGCTGGACTGGCGTTTCCCTAAAATCCGTCCTTGAAAAGGCGGGCGTGCAAGACGGGGCGATTCAGGTCGCATTCGAAGGGTTGGATGGGCCTGTCCTGCCCGACACCCCCGACTTTACCAAGTCGCTGGAACTGGCCCATGCCATGGACGGCGAAGTCATGCTGGCGTGGGCCATGAATGGCGAAGATCTGCCCTGGCTGAATGGCTATCCTCTCCGTCTTGTGGTCCCGGGGCACTACGGCACCTACTGGGTCAAGCACCTCAACCAGATAATCGTGCGCGACACGCCATTGGACTCGTTCTGGATGACGACGGCCTATCGCATCCCGGACAACAGTTGCGCATGTGTCGAACCTGGCACCAAGCCTGAAACGACCGTGCCGATCGCCCGCTTCAACGTCCGGTCCTTTATCACCAATGTGCTGGATGGCGCGGCAGTAGCTGCGAATGCGCCGCTCGCACTGCGGGGAATAGCGTTCGATGGCGGATCTGGCATTACCGAGGTCAGCGTCTCCGCAGATGACGGCAAGACATGGCAAAAAGCATCCTTGGGCGAGGACATGGGAAAATACGCATTCCGCGAATGGACGCTGTCGATGCCCGTGGCGTCGGGTGAGGTGTCACTGTTGGTGCGCGCGACAAATGCGAACGGCCAGACCCAACCGATGCAAGCGCAATGGAACCCATCGGGCTATATGCGCAACGTCGTCGAAACCACACGTCTCACGGCAGCCTGAGGAGATGACAATGAAAACCTTTCACATAGCCGCTTTGGCTGGACTGACCTTCCTGGCCCAAGCCGCCATCGCGGATTCCGTCATCTATGACATGCCCTATGATGGCTCCGTCGTGTTCCGCGCCGGAGACGGATCAGATGTGGCCGAAGCCAATTGCATAACCTGCCATTCGACCGATTACATCGAATACCAGCCTCCCGGCAAAGGCCCTGACTTCTGGAAGGCCGAAGTACACAAGATGATCGCAATCTACGGTGCGCCAATTACCGAAGAGGATGGCGATATCATCGCTGCGTATCTGGCCGCACAGTACTAGAGTTTACGAAACCCAAGTAAAAGATGATCGGAGCGTTCTCCGGTCATCTTGTCAAACTGCAACACTCCAAGCTTCTAAGTGCTAAATCAGAAGTATCTGCCTCTCGCTCTGGCAGCTGCTCATTCGGATGAGCCTAACCTGATTAACGCTGTACAAGGCTTGATCCATCCAACGTGCGTTTTATGGACAGAAATCTGGTAATGTCCGACACTTTTTTCCTGACGGGTTTTTGGACAAAGCTCAAGCCCCGAACCTCTATGACTTCGACGGCTCTCTTTCGTTGATGAATGTCTGAATGGCCTGCATGATCTACGCCATTGCGCTAGGTAAAGCCCATGTGATACCCGGCGTCACGACGATCTGACCGGGAACGGTGACGTCTGCGCCCCACGTTTTGCGAAAACGGTCGTTCTGCTCTGCGATCATTGCGGCGCGACCAATTTCGGTCTGCTCTTTCGCCGACAGGGTAATTTGGTCGTTCATGGCTTTGGTCCGTATGCGACAAGGCAGCCCCATGGGTTAAAGGGCTGCCTGTTAAGGGTTAGGACGTTTGCAAATCAACAGCGATTTAAAAACGATTGACCGCATGATCGATGGGCCAAAAAGGCGTTCGAACGTCCAGCCAACTTAGGTACCTTGGTTTAGCGAGTAGATTCCGGATAGTAAAACTGACTTGAGGAAAGTTCGCGTCAGTAATACAAGATTTTTCTCGTCTTATTCGGCAGCTTTAGTTTCGACTCCTGAATTAACCAGTGTGCGCCAGTCAATGTCTTTCGGATAAACACCCTCGTGCGAAGCAATTTGGGCCTGCGGCAAGACGGAGTCAGTGCCAATCGCACGTCCGCCTTCCGCAACCTTGCGAGCAGCATCCGTCATAAGGCGTCGAAACTCGACAATGGCAAGGTCAGAAGCGCCCAAAACATCAGTATGGCGCTGCACCCGGCTACCCATAGATACCCACATGATGATATCTTCATTGGGGATGCCCGGAACGCCTGTGAAATGGCCTTCGTTCATCAGGTTACGGTCTTGCATGAAGTCGTTTTCCAACGTGCGTTTGGTACGCCATTTCTCGTCAAGGTCCTCGCCTGGAACGGCATGGTTGAACGCGCGCCATTCGTTTGTCGAAGGTACGTTTGGCCCTCCAAAAGCGATAAAATGAAAAGCCGTTTCATCGTCGTTAATAGGCACGATGACGCTGGCTACCTTGTAGCTGCTATTTGGCGGAATCAGCGAATAATATGGCGCGATAAATTCCGTGACCCGCAGATAGTGATGTGTCTGCGCATTCTTGATGGGCTTGCGGATGGCTGCGTAATGAAACCCGTAGCTGGTAGTTTCGGTCTGCATCCGCGGTGCCTTGTCTGTCGATGGACGGTACCAAGATTTGTCATCAGCTCCCGCGCTTTCGACACGCGCGGGTTTCATCGTAGAGGAATGCAACGATGACGAGTGCGCACTATCGATCTGGCCCTCGTGAATTTGTGCCCAATTAGCAGGCACGCGGATTTTGAGGATCGCGACGGGCGTATCCTCGGTGGGTGCGAAGGCCGGCGGCTGGAATTTAGGAATGTCTTCCTGATCGCCAAGCCAGGCCCAGACGAACCCGCCCCATTCCTCCACTGGGTAAGACCGCGCCTTGACCTTATCCATCAGCGGGCTGCCCTCTGGTTCAGACGACATGGCGACGACATTGCCATCCACATCCATCTTCCAGCCGTGATACAAGCAGCGCAGGCCACATTCCTCGTTGCGACCATAGACCAAGGATGCCTTGCGGTGCGGACAAAGCTCATCCAGCATACCAAGGCGGCCCTTGGTATCGCGGAATGCGACATAACTTTCGCCCAAAACCTCCACCCGAAGCGGCTTACCATCCCGTTCAGAAACCTCCTCTAGCAAACAGACAGGGGTCCAATGCTGACGCATCAGTTTCCCCATTGGCGTCTCGCCTGACACTTGGGTCAGCATGTCATTTTCTTCGGGTGTAAGCATTATCTCGTCTCCTTCGGCCCAGTACGTGGAACAATTTGGTCTTCACTCAAGATACTTAGGTATCTAATGTTTTTCAACAAGGATTTGCGTGTCGCGTAAGGTTTGCGGGCATGCACATGCAAGGCCTTGCGGTCGAATGTTAGAACTCTAATAATACGCATCGCGATGTCTAGCAATATGCAGAAAAAGTTGCGCATTGCAGACGATGACCGGCGAAAATTTGGACAAGAGATGGGCTAGGACATGGATACCGCAAGAGTGTTCGGTGAACTCGAGACGAAGACGTTGGTTGCCTTGCAGGTTAGCCGGGCAGATGCCGAAGTATGCGCGGAGAAGCTCTTGGAAATTGATCGGTGTCTAAAAAAAGTGGATGGGTTCCGCGGTGTGGATGTCATTCGGCGAGATGACGGCGTGCAGGTGGACTTTTATATTCTGACCCGGTTCCGGGATCCTGCTGCACTGCGAGCTGGCGAAACATTGTCAGAGATGACCTCCATACTCACCGAAGTAGAGGCTTTCGCCTTAACAAATGTGTCACGCCAGAAGGCTGTGGGGGCCACTATCTGGTTTGCACCGATTGGCACAGTTTCTATCAAACCGATACTGCCGCCTTTATGGAAACGATGGGTGACCAGTTTGCTGGCCGTATATCCAGCTCTTGTCGTACTGGTTTACGGATTAAAACCTTTGACAAAAAGCCTGCCGGAAACCTTGGGCCTTTTTCTTGTAGCTGCTGTCTTGACGGGGCTGACCACGGCCTTCATCGCTCCGTATCTGACCCGTGCGCTGTACCCTTGGCTAACACGCCGCTAGATCCGTTTTGACCGCGATCATATGAGTTCCGTTCTTTCCCGGATAAACTTGACAGAATAATATTAGGTATCTAAGTAAAGTGATGAACTAACGTTGAGCGAGGAGCCATGGAGCCTATTAAGATGCGGGTCGCACAGAAGCGTGCGCTGACAGAACAGATCGCAGAATTCACCCTTGTTCCATTGGAAGATGCGAATTTGCCGCCCTACACGGCTGGGGCACATGTGACGGTTAAGACCCCGTCTGGTGCCATGCGGAGGTATTCTCTTGTCGGCGGAACCAGTGACTCTTCCAAATACGTCATTGCCGTGAAACGCGAGCCGCAGTCCCGAGGTGGGTCCGCATCTATGCACGATATGGCAACCGAAGGCACTGATCTTTTAGTGGAACCGCCTGAAAATGACTTCGAGCTGACCGACGTGAGTGAATATCTTCTAATTGCCGGAGGCATCGGTGTGACGCCGATCTATGCAATGGCACAGGAATTGGAACGTCAGAAAAAGCGCTTCAAAATCATTTACTGCACCCGCAGCCAGAACGAGACTGCTTATCTTGACGAGATGACCGTCGCTTTTGGGGATCGCATCCTGATTCATCACGACGACGGCGATCCTGCAAAAGTTTATGATTTTTGGGACCATTTTGCTGAACCCCAGACAACGCATGTCTTTTGTTGCGGGCCTCAGCCTTTGATGGAGGAAATCAGGGCCGTGTCCGGTCACTGGCCCGAAGGGCGCGTGCACTTCGAAGACTTTAAGCCGGTGGAAGTGGTTCGTGCCGATGACGTCGCCTTCGACGTGACCCTCTCGAAGTCTGGCAAAACGGTGACGGTCCCGGCAGATCGGTCAATCCTCGAAGCCCTGCGGGATTCGGGGCATCAGACTGTCAGTTCCTGCGAAAGTGGTACTTGCGGCACCTGCAAGACCCGCATTCTGAAGGGAGAGGCCGAGCATCGCGACATGGTGCTGATGGATCACGAAAAGGGCGACCACATCATGATCTGCGTGTCGCGGGCTAAGAGCGGGGACCTCGTCCTTGACCTCTGATCCTGTGCGCCTCGGAATTGCCGGTCTTGGCCGTGCCTTTATGCTGACCGTGCCCGCGTTTCAGGCCGACTCCCGCATACGTATTGTTGCCGCCGCCGCTCCCCGGGCTGATAGCCGTGCCGCGTTTGAGGCGCAGTTCGGCGGGCGCAGCTATGCGTCAGTCGATGAGCTTGCGGCTGATGTGAACTTGGATGTGATCTATGTCGCGACACCGCACCAGATGCACGCCGATCACGTTATCGCAGGATTGCGCGGTGGCAAGCATGTCATTGTAGATAAGCCGCTTTCAGTCTCGATGGAGGATGCAGATCGCATGGTCGCCGCTGCCGCCGAGACAGGGTGCCATCTGATCGTAGGGCCAAGCCACAGCTTTGATGCGCCCGTTGCACTTGCTCGCAGCATGATCGACAGCGGTGAATATGGTCGTTTGCGTATGGTGCAGGCTTTCAACTACACCGATTTTCTCTACCGTCCCCGCCGGCCCGAAGAACTCCGCACGGAAGAGGGCGGCGGCGTCCTATTCAGCCAAGGGATCCACCAGATCGATATGGTCCGCCTGTTGTGTGGTGGCCGGGCTGACCGGGTTGTCGCGATGACCGGCAATTGGGATCCCCACCGGCCAACCGAAGGGGCTTATTCAGCATTGCTGTCCTTCATTGGGGGTGCCTTCGCAACGATCACCTATTCAGGTTACGCGCATTTTGACAGTGACATCTGGATGGACGGGATTGGAGAACTTGGCGCACCGAAGAAAGCAACTGATTACGGCAAGGCTCGTAGTGCGCTCCAAGGCCTTGACGCCCACTCCGAGGCGAAGCTGAAAACGACCCGGACCTTCGGTCAGGGTGCGCTTCCAACTGCCGCGACGCAGCACGAACATTTCGGCCCGGTGATCGCACTGTGCGACAGAGCTGATTTGCGTCTGACACCCAGCGGGGTGGAAGTATTCGGCGATCAGGAACGCAAGTTCTTTGCGGCACCTGCCGAACGAGGTCCACGGCGTGAAGTGATCGATGCAGTGTATGACGCCGTCAGGCATGGGAACGTGCCGACGCAGACAGGTGCATGGGGGCGTGCAAGCTTGGAAGTGTGCCACGCGATCCTGAAATCAGCAGAGAGCGGCAACCCTGTAGCCCTCTCACGTCAATGTGGACTGTACGGAGAGGAGACCAAACATGAGTAAATTGAACCTGTCATTGGCAATGGGGAACTATGACCGCACTTCCGCCATCGTTGACGGCCGAGTGCAGATCGACGGTGTCAATCCTATTCACATGCTCCAGTCACCAGAAGAAATGTTTTTCCGCGCCTTTAGACATCAGGCTTATGACATCTCCGAACTTTCTTTCTCTTCCTACTCGATTTCGGTCGCGCGTGGTGACCCGCATTACATTGCGATTCCTATTTTTCTCAGCCGCGCCTTTCGCCATACCTCAGTCTACATTCGAACCGATCGCGGGATCGACGGGCCCGAAGACTTGAAGGGTAAGCGGATTGGCATTGCGGAATACCAACTGTCCGCGAACGTCTGGGTCCGCGGCATCCTCGAGGAACATTACAGCGTCAAGCCGTCGCAGATTACTTGGGTGCGCGGAGGCATGGATACACCCGGGCGCCCCGAGAAGATCAAAGTCGATCTTCCGGCGGATGTGATTGTGGAGTCCGCTCCCGAAGGTGCAACACTGAATCAGATGCTGATGGATGGCGAAATCGACGGCTTCGTCGGGCCGCGCTGGCCGCGCTGCTTTGCCGAAGGCCACCCACATGTCGGTCGCCTGTTCCGAGACAGCATCTCTGCTGCTGAAGATTATTACCGCGACACCCGCATCTTTCCGATCATGCATGTGGTCGGTATTCGGAGATCATTAGTTGACGAGCATCCATGGCTGCCCGGTGCCCTGATGAAGGCTTTTTCACAAGCCAAGAAAATTGCTCAGGATGCGCTACAAGATACTTCTGCGACAAAGGTCACGATGCCCTTCGTGGAGGATACCCTGAACAGGGCGCAGGCTCTAATGGGGTCAGACCCCTGGCCCTATGGCGTAGCCCCTAATGCGCATGTCCTAGACAAGTTTCTCGACTATCACGCTGAACAGGGATTGTCCCCAAGACGTGTCAAGATTGAAGAACTTTTCCACCCATCGACACTCGAAACATACAGTCTGTAAGGAAATGGCGATGCAGGAATTTATGCCCGGGGATCTGATAGAAATCCGGCTTGAAGGCCGGATCTCATATGTGCTCGTTACGCATGACCACCCAAGCTATCCGACCGTCGTCCAAGGCCTGACTGGTCACCACGATAAGCGTCCGAGCGATACCGGATCACTAACAAAAACTAAACCTGCCTTTACAGTCATGCTTCCCCTCGGCAGCGTTCTGAGCACGCTCAACATTGACCACGAGGTTGTGGAAAATGTCGATTTGTCGGACATGACTTTTCCAACCTTCCGAATGCCGATTCGCGACAAGCAAGGCGAGGTTGTTTACTGGTGGTACTGGGACGGTCGCGGATTAAGTTATGAGCTTGATCCAGGCGAGGAGCATAATGCGATGCCCCTGCGCGAGATCACTTCGGCGGAACGGTTCATCGACTTGCTCAGGCAAGCTTCGGCCTGACGCAAAGGGACAAAGATACAATCATGTCCATTCCGTTCCTCGGCGAAATATTCGCCTTGGCCTCAGCCTTTTGCTACGGCTTCAGTGCGGTTGCCATAAACAAGAATGCTGAGAACGGGCATTCCAATAACGGCGCTTACCTGTCGATCCTATTGACTGCGGTCATGGCGGGGGCTCTTTGGTTATTCTTTGGAAGTGCCTTACCCGCCGCTGACAGGGCGGTCTGGACCGGTTTGGGCTTCTTCGTGCTAGCTGGCGTTCTTGCAAATATCTCGGGACGGGTATTCATGTTCAAGGCGGTTGAACTCGTCGGCGCGATCGAGATCGGGATTCTTCGCCGGCTAATCCCGGTATTTGCCGCGACACTTGCAATTATTTTTCTCGATGAACGGATTACGACCTCGGTTTCGGTTGGTTTCCTGCTCGTGTTTTTGGGCATCGCGGCCGTGGTGGTCGGCGGTCGCAGAACGCGAGTAGTGACAGGCGGGACAGGCCATACTGGGCGACCGATGATGGAACGCGCAACCGACGACGTACAGAAGGGGCGGGTTTTGGGCGCAGTGTCATCAGCTAGCTATGGTGGGGCATACGTCTCTCGCAAGTTCGCACTTGCGGTTGTGCCGGACCCTCTACTAGGCACGTTGATCGGTGCAATCACGGGCCTCGTCTGCGGGTCTATTATTGTACCATTGTCTCGTCGGAGCCGCACGAACCACTTGCCACTGTTTCAGCGTCCCGCACCTTGGCAGGTCGTGGCGGCCGCCTCAGTTTCGTTTGGCCAGATATTCCAGTTCTTTGCACTTAACCATACCACTGTCACGGCCGTAGCAATCATCGGTTCAGTTGAGATGTTCATCGCGGCCTGGCTGTCGGCGGTTTTGCTCAAGTCCGAAAAGAAGCCCGGTCTGGTGTTCGCTGTTGCTTCTGTTCTCGCGATGACCGGCACCGCCGTGATCACGCTTGGGCAAGGGAATGGGCCGATTTAAGTCCCGTTGCGGTAAAACCGGGATATCTGAGAAAAGCGCGAGCCCGCCGGCAGAAGCGCAACAATGCGAGGGAAGAATGACCCAATCAACCAGTCAAGACTACCGTGATGTACTACCGCAGCATCTAGACCTTTATTATGCAGGCTGCTGGTCCAGACCAGTCAGCGGCAAATACAGCGAGACGCTGAACCCCGCGAACGGAGAGGTATTGGCCTCGGTCGCGGAGGCCGGCAAAGCGGATGTTGATGAGGCCGTCAGGACCGCACGCAAAGGCTTTTTTGAATGGCGGGACGTCAAACCGCTCGAGCGCGCAAGGATTCTCAAGGAGATCGCAACCCTTCTGCGGAAGCATGGCGACGAACTGGCGCTGATTGACGCTGCGAATTGTGGCAATCCCTATACCGAGATGCGCGGCGATGCGAACTTCGCAGCCGCACAGATGGATTTCTTTGCCGGTCTGGTCACCGAGATGAAGGGCGACACAATTCCCATGGGTCCCGACCGGATCAACATGTCGGTCCGCGAACCGCTTGGCGTCGTGGCCCGCATCCTTGCATTTAATCACCCGTTTATGTTTTGCGGTGGCAAGATGGCGGCTCCGCTAGCTGCGGGAAACGCGGTCATAATCAAGCCGCCCCTGCAGGCGCCTCTTTCGGCGCTCAGGCTTGCAGAACTTGTCGACGGGCTGATGCCTGCTGGGACCTTCAGTGTAATGCCCGGTGGAACCGAGGCTGGTGCCGCTCTTGCCGCACATCCCGACGTAGCCAAGGTCACGTTGATCGGATCGGTCGAAGCTGGCAGGTCGGTGATGCGCAGCGCAAGCGAAACATTAAAGCCCGTCCTGCTGGAACTGGGTGGCAAGAATGCTCTTATCGCCTATCCTGACAGTGACCCGGATCGGATCGCGGATGCCATCGTGCGTGGCATGAATTTCGGCTGGTGCGGCCAGTCCTGTGGTTCGACCAGCCGTGCCTTCCTTCATGACGATCTTCATGACGAGGTTCTGACCCAGGTGGTTGCCAAGGTCGAACACTACAAACCCGGGATCCCGACCGATCCAGCGACCACCATGGGGGCTCTTGTGAGCCGGACCCATTTCGACAAGGTGATGGGTTATATTGAAAGCGCCAAACGCGAAGGGGCCCGCATGGTCTCGGGGGGCCATGAGGTCAGCGATGGTGCGCTGGCCAACGGCTGCTTCATCGCACCCACGATCTTTGCCGACGTCACCCCGGACATGACCATCGCCAAAGAAGAAATCTTTGGGCCCGTCCTTGCCGTGCGGCGCTGGTCCGATGAAACGGCGATGATGGACGAGGTCAACTCCCTGCCGTTCGGTCTGACCTGTTCGATTTGGAGCAAAGACCTCGCCACAGCTCATCGCGCGGCACGTCAGGCAGAGGCCGGATTCGTCTGGATAAATGAAGTTGGTCTGCATTTCCTTGGCGCTCCCTTCGGCGGGGTCAAGCAATCCGGCATCGGGCGTGAGGAAGGGATCGGAGAACTGATCTCCTTTACCCATGAAAAGAATATTCACATCAACCTTGAAGGTCAGGGTTGACGACAGAAAAGGTGGCAATAGCCATGCAAGATGATATCGACCGACCGGCCCCGTCCGAGACTGAAACGCTTTATGGCAGCGACGCGCTAGCCGTTATGATGCGCAAGCTTGAAGTG
This sequence comes from Loktanella sp. M215, assembly GCF_021735925.1. Lineage (NCBI taxonomy): Bacteria > Pseudomonadati > Pseudomonadota > Alphaproteobacteria > Rhodobacterales > Roseobacteraceae > Loktanella > Loktanella sp. M215. Next base: position 133,653 of record NZ_WMEA01000005.1, on the reverse strand, counting down.
CCATATGTAGCGCTGAATCCAGGTTCCAGCTTCCGCGGGCTGCACGACAGCCTGGTGAATTATCTGGGCAATCGGGAACCGCAGATGCTGCTGTGCCTGCACGAGGAACACGCAGTTTCCATCGCCCATGGCTGGGCCAAAGTCAAAGAAACTCCGCTGGCGGTGATCCTGCACGCCAATGTTGGACTTATGCATGCCGCCATGGCGCTGTACAACGCATGGTGCGATCGTGTGCCGATGTTGGTGTTCGGGGCAACCGGTCCTGTCGATGCAGCCAAGCGGCGCCCCTGGATCGACTGGTTGCACACATCGCGCGATCAGGCGGCAATTGTGCGTCCCTACATTAAATGGGACGATCAGCCGGCCTCGCTCGCCGCGTCGCTGACATCGATGATGCGGGCGGCACGTCTGACGGCGACGGCACCCATGGCCCCGACTTACGTCTGCTTCGACGTCACCGTGCAAGAGCAGAAGATTGACGCACTGCCGCAATTTCCAGATCCTGACCGGCATGTCCTGCCGCGGCTGCCATCCGTTGGGCCAAATGATGTCGCAGAGCTGTACGATATGCTGGCTCGTGCAATCGCGCCGGTTTTCCTGATGGGCCGCGTATCGCGTGATCGCGCGGCATGGGACCGGCGCATCGCGCTGGCCGAGCAGTTCGGCGCCCGCGTTGTCACCGACATCAAGACCGCCGCCGCATTTCCGACCCGGCATCCGTTGCACGCGGGCACGCCGGGCTACTTTCTGTCCCCGGATGCGGGGAAAGTTATTGCTGCGGCTGATCTTGTCGTCTGTTTCGACTGGGTGGACCCGGCCGGAAGTCTGTCGCAGGCTGGCCTGGGTACGGAAACCACGGTAGTCAACGTGACGCTGGAGCCGCTGCTCCAGAATGGGTGGTCGCTGGATCACCAAGCGTTCGTGTCATCGGATCTGTCTCTGCTGGCCGCACCCGACGCGGTGGTCGCGGCGCTTTGCGAGGTGGCAGGGATCGGTGAGGTCGGGTCGGCCCTGGCCTACGCGCCGATCGCCCGCACCGAGATTACTGGCGATACCGATAGATTACTTCTGCTGAATGAGCTGTCGGACCTTGTTGCCGACGCCGTTGCCGACAAGGATGTAACATATATGCGGCTGCCCCTTGGTTGGGACGGCGCAAAATGCGATTTCCGCGATCCAATGGACTATTTGGGATACGACGGTGGCGCCGGCATTGGCTCCGGTCCCGGAATGGCGGTCGGTGCGGCACTGGCTCTTGCTGGCGCGGGACGCATTCCCGTGGCAGTGCTAGGCGACGGTGACTTCATCATGGGGGCCACCGCGCTGTGGACAGCGACACACCACAACGTACCCTTACTGATCGTGGTGGCCAACAACCGATCCTATTTCAACGACGAAATTCATCAGGAGAGGGTAGCAAAAGATCGCAAGCGGCTAGTTGCAAACAAGCACGTCGGACAGGCCATTGACAACCCAGATGTCGATATTGCCGGACTTGCTCGTGCGCAGGGGGCAGTTGGGTTTGGTCCGGTGTCCGAGGTCGACGATGTGACACGTACCCTGTGCGAGGCGGTCAAACTCGTGAAGGCGGGAAAGACCGTAGTCGTCGATGTCCGGGTGATGCGGGGCTATTCGGAGGCGATGTCTGATGGCATGACACAAGATTGATCGTGCAGACGGCGCACACGCGAATGATGCGTAAGTTTTGTGATCCCGTTCCCATTCCGGGTTTCGCGGGAAGGAAATAGCTGATTATCTGTCCGACGACCTGTTGAATGGAATTTCATGAGCGATCAGTCATCACACCGCCCCGGCTCCATAGACCCTGTCCTCTACGAGGAGCGCATTGCGCGGTTGATCCGGCTGGCCGCCCGCGCATTCAACCGTTCGCTAACCCTGCGATTGGCAACGGAAGGCGTGACGTTCGGCCAGTGGATATTTCTGCGTATCCTCTGGCGAGAGGACGGCCTATCCCAGCGAGAGCTGAGCGCACGTGCGCATTTGACCGAACCAACGGCCCATACGGCGTTGTCCCGAATGGACGAGATGGGTCTAATTACCCGGCGCAACACCGACGGCAACCGCCGCAGACAGCACGCCTTTCTCACCAAAAGAGGCTGGCAGTTGCGCGAGCTGCTGGAACCTCTGGCGATCGAAGCCAACGACCTTGCAGTCGAGGGTCTGACAGAAGATGATCTCCAGGTTCTGCGCAAATCTCTGGCCATGATGATCAAGAATCTTGAACAAGATGAGCGCGATGCGGCGCGACGCGGCTTCAAGGTTCCACCGACCCGGCCACAGAATTAGAACTCGACCTATAGGTGTGAACCGGCTCTGACCTCGCGCGTCGCGCAGTCAATATCTCCTTCTCTGTGCTCAAATAGATTTAATAAGATATCTACATTCTTGACATGAGAAAATCACACTCTATAAAAATAGATGTCTAATGTTTGCACCCTGACTGTTTGATTTATGGCCGCTGGAGAGGGAGGCCATAAATCGGTGCAATGGCGTAAAACAAAGGGAGGATATCATGAGAAACATCTATCTTGCAGCCGTTTTGGGCTTGGCCATGACGACCACAGCACACTCTGAGCCGCTGAACCTCAATCTGTCTGGCGGTAACCCCGGCGGGCTTTGGTCTCTGCTCGGAGCTGGTATCGATCGCGCCGTGAGAGCCGATGATCCGAATTCGGTCATCACCTATCAGGCCACCGGCGGCGGCTTTGCAAATATCGGCCTACTGGCAACAGGTCGTACTGACTTGGGATTAATGCATGACGCAGAAGCAAAGATAGCGCTTTCCGGCGAAGAGCCCTTCAAGGCCCCGATCACCAACCTTCGTGCCATTGGCTACATGTACAACTGGGCACCAATGCACTTCTTCCTGACCAAAGCCATGGCGGACAAATACAACATCGACAGCATTGACGACATCGCGACCAGCGGCGCTCCGATCCGCATCGGAATTAACCGCTCTGGTAACATCACTTCGAACGTCGCGCTCATGATGCTTGAGCAGGCGGGTGTGACCGACGAGGTCCTGACCGGCAATGGAGGGCAACTTGTCCGGGCAGGCGCGAACGAACAAGGCGAATTGATTCAGGACGGTCGCCTGGACATGATTACCAACGGCATTTTCATCAATCACTCGTCGTTCCGGTCTGTGGACGAAAATGTTGATGTTGTGCTTCTGTCAGTACCGCAAGACGTTATCGATGCTACAAACAAAGCCTTTGGAACCGGCGAAATGGTCATTCCGGCGGGTAGCTACAAGAACCAGACCACTGACGTGAACACGGTATCACTGGGCGCAATTCTTGTTGCGACCGATAAAATGGACGATGCAACCGCGCATAATCTTGCCGCGTCGCTGCTGAAAAATGTCGGTGAAATACGGGCCGTACACAAATCCATGCAAGATTTGACGCCAGAACTTATGGCTAAGCCGAGCGTCATCGAGTTCCATCCAGGTGCCGCGAAGGCGTATGCGGAAGCGGGTCTATCACAGTGATTGGATCTCTGGTCTCCACCGGCCGCAGGCGTAAGCTTGCGGCCGGCCCGCATCGCGCACTGATCATAGCGGCCGCGACATTCTCGGCTTGGGTGGTTTATGCGAATCTTTTTACGATCTCGGATCCGCTGGTGCTCGGGATCCTGTTCGTATCGGGCATATTTGCGATTATGTTCGTTGCGATCGGTGCCAGTCCGAATGCCCCGGACCGGGTGCCCGCCTATGATTTTGCCTTGTCAGGGCTCAGTATCGCTTGTGGTGTTTTCTTCTTCTTAAACGCCACCATCATCTCTGACCGTATCAGCCTGCTGGAACCATTCACGACTTCACAGTTTTTTTTCGGCACAATTCTCATGATTTTAACGCTGGAAGCCACCCGGCGGACTACGGGATTGGGCCTCACTAGCGTGGTGGTCCTGTTTTTGATCTATAACTGGTTTGGATATCTTCTGCCGCCCCCTTTCGGACATGGTGTCAGTGAGTTCAGCTATCTTCTCGACATTCTTGTATTCACAACTGACGGTATCTTCGGTGTCCCGATTCAGGTCGTGGCAAGTTATGTGTTCCTATTTGTCATGTTTGGAACCTTTCTGTCGGCTTCTGGTGGTGGAGAGTTCTTCTTCAATCTCGCAGCACTGGTTACCGGCCGGACACGAGGTGGTCCCGCAAAAATCGCCGTTATTTCATCAGGCCTTTACGGCACAATGTCTGGCAGCCCGACATCAGACGTGGTGGCCACCGGATCCATCACAATTCCTGTGATGAAGCGCCTTGGATACACAGCCCGGTTCGCGGCGGGTGTCGAAGTCGCCGCCTCGACCGGTGGAAGCGCCATGCCGCCCGTCATGGGCTCAGCCGCGTTCATCCTGGCTGAATACACCGGGGTGCCTTACAACGATATTGTTGTCGCCGCCATTGTTCCTGCACTGCTTTACTATCTCGGCGTCTTCGGACAGGTTCATTTGCGCGCCGTAAAGTATGACCTTCGGCCTTCGGAAGACGAAATCCCCACTGTTCGCCAAACCTTTGCAACCGGCTGGGTCTTCCTGATCCCTATCATCGGCATCGTAACGGCATTATTGTCCGGGTATTCTCCCACCTTTACAGCCGGGGTCGGGGTCTTGATGATCCTTCTGGCTTCGTCCCTGATGAAACGTACGCGGCTCTCACCATGGGGCATTATTGAAGGGCTGGGTGATACTACACTTCGCATCCTTCCGGTCGCAGGGGCCTGTGCCGCAGCGGGTCTTGTCATCGGGGGCCTTTCAATGACCGGGCTTGGGATGAAGGCGGCAAACGTGATCCTTGTCGTCAGCAATTCTCAGCCATTCGTGACCCTCATCATCGCAGCAATTGTCACAATCGTGCTGGGACTTGGTATGCCAACGCCGAGTGCCTATATTCTTGCTGCGGTTCTTGTCGGCCCGGCGTTAGCAAAGTTGGGATACCCCATTTTGCAGAGCCACCTGTTTTTACTTTACTATGCTGTTTTGTCGGCACTAACACCGCCTATTGCAGTGGCGGCTCTCGCTGCCGCCGCCATAGCGGATGAAGATCCTTTCAAGATTGCTCTGAGCGCGGTGCGTCTCGCCGTTGTCGGCTTCTTGCTACCCTTTGCCTTCATTTGGAACCCTGGAATCTTGTTATTGGGTGACGTCGAAGCCAATACGCTTGCTGTCGTCGGCGGCATCCTGGCCACGATAGCGATCGCAATCTCGGTTGAGGGGACCTACGGGGCTAATATCACTTATATCGAACGGATCCTGCTGTTGATTGGCGCAGTTGCATGCATCACGCCACTCGTTGGAGTATCCTTGGCGGGTATCGTCCTGATCTTAGGGATGCTGATGCGATACGGAGTCCTTCTAAAGCGCCAGACCAAACCGGAGCCAATCAAAGCAGGCGGGTAGGAACCATTACAACTCCTCCGCGCCTTGGAAACCAATCCAAAAAGAATGAACTCGGCGAAGTTTCCGCTTCGCCGAGTTTCGGTTGTCACCGTCGGTTTCGAGGCCACACAGGAGGATACGAAGACAATGACAGCGTGCAGTGCACAGCGACCACCCGGGCGCTTCACGCCAAGGGGATTGCGTACGCGGTGGTCGATCTGACCACGGACGCAACGGCGATGATCCACGTGACGAGCCTTGGATACGCCACTTGATCTTGCTGCCGCGGTCCGGCAACCGAGCGTTTTCTGGACAAATGCGGAGGCAGTCCTAAAATTCAGGGGCAACGGGTAATTGGACAACTTGATTTTTGGACGAGTTTGCGGACAGATGGATCTGGAGGGGCTGATTATAGCGCCCTCAAGCCCAAAGGATTGTCATGTCGCTTGTTGGATACGCCCGGGGCTCGACCGCCGAACAAGATCTTGCCCTTCAGCTCGACGCTTTGAATGCCGCCGGGGCTTCCAACATATTCGAGGACCGAGGTATCTCTGGTGCCAAGACCGAGCGACCCGGGCTCACCGCGGCACTTTCGTTTTTGCGAGAAGGCGACACAATGGTTGTCTGGAAGCTTGACCGCCTTGGCCGGTCGATGACGCATCTGCTGCACACGGTTGCCGAACTTGAAGGTCGCGGTGTTGGCTTCAGGTCGTTGACGGAAAATATAGACACCACCACGCCGACCGGTCGGCTCGTTTTTCACATCTTCGGGGCACTTGGCCAGTTTGAGCGCGATCTGATCCGCGAGAGAACGAATGCTGGGCTAGCGGCCGCAGCTGTTAGAGGGCGCAAGGGTGGAAGGCCTATTGCAGTCACACCCGACAAGATCGTTCGCGCCCGCCGGCTCATGGCGTCAGGTCTGAACGTGCGCGAGGCGGCCGCACGCATGAAAATCAGTAAATCGGCACTCTATGCTGCGCTTAAAAACCTTACAGAATAATTGCCATCGTTGATTGGATGAGGTGAGGATGAGTCGTTGAGGCCGCGGTGAGCGGGCGTCCACGCTGCCCACATGGTCAGAAGGCTTTCAAAATAACCCCCTTGAATGTCAGAAAAAGATAGCCTATTTTCTGACATATGAAAGCTTCTACTGCATCAGTTCCTGATCGAGTGATGAACCTTGTCCGCGCAAGCGGACGCGGAAGCGTCTTCACGCCCAGCGACTTTCTTACCGTCGCCGCCCGTTCGTCCGTCGACCAGGCTCTCTCTCGGCTCGTAAAGGCGGGCCAGCTTCGCCGCCTCGCGCGGGGGTTATACGATTTCCCCAAAGTACATCCGAAACTCGGCCCCCTCTCACCAGCATCCGATGATGTCGCCCAAGCGCTCGCCCGAGAAACCGGCTCGCACGTACAGATTGCCGGCGCGCGGGCAGCGAACGCACTTGGCCTCTCGACGCAGGTGCCCGCTCAGAGCACTTACCTGACCGACGGCCCCTCTCGACGCGTCGTGTTGGGCAAGCGGGTCGTTGATCTTCGTCACGCATCGCCAAAGCATCTCATCGCTCCGGGAAGCCCTGCCGGAACTGTTGTTCAGGCCCTCCGCCACGTTGGCCCTGCGCGCGCAATCGACGTCGTGCAAGTCGCCGTGGGGCGACTTTCCGCCAAAGACAAGAAGACACTGGCTTCGGCCGCCGTTCAGGCCCCCGCCTGGATGCTTCCGACGCTCGTCTCAATCGCCACCGCAGCTACGGCCAATATTGATGGATAAGGTCGGTCGCCTTCCCGCTAGCGACCGCGCCGCCCTTTTTGGCGAGACCGGTGCCGGTCGGGGCGTTGCCGACACGATCATCGAAAAGGACTTCTGGGTCTGCTGGACTCTCAGGCGCCTGTTCGGTCTGCCAAAAGGGGAGACCGCCACCCTTGTCTTCAAGGGCGGCACTTCGCTCTCCAAGGCGTTCGGAGCTATCCGTCGCTTCTCCGAAGATATCGACATGTCGTTTGATCGTGCTGAACTTGGCTACACCGGCGACCGCGATCCCGAGATGGTAGGGATCAGCAGGAAACAGGCGGAACGACTGATCGACGAGCTGGTAGTTGACGTCGAGCGTCACATCGCCACAAAATTACTTCCGGCGCTCCGCGCCGCGATCGCCGAACAGCTTGGCGAACCGGCCAACGGTAAATGGACGCTGGAGATTGATGCCGCCGATGCACAGACGATCAACTTCCATTACCCGACGGCGCTGAAAACCACCGAATACGAGGGCATGGCCTACATCACTCCACGCGTGAAGCTCGAACTCGGCGCACGCGGCGATCCTTGGCCGACGGAAGCGAAAACCATCCGCCCATACGCTGCAGACGACTATCCCGATTTCTTCGAAGAGCCTGACACCAGGGTGACCGTCCTATCAGCGCGGCGGACCTTTTGGGAGAAAGCGACTGCGCTTCATGCAGAGGCGCACCGCCCGGCTAAATCGGCCACACCGCAATATTTCTCGCGACACTACTACGATCTTGCCATGATGCTCGACACCGACGAGGGGAAGGCTGCAGTCAAGGACCTCGAGCAGCTCGCTCAGGTCGTCAAGCACAAGGCAACGTTCTTCCGGTCGGGATGGGCCAGCTATGACACTGCCCAGCCCGGGACGCTGCAGCTTCTTCCGAACGAGACGCGAATGAAGGAGCTACGCGCCGATTATCGAGCCATGGCACCAATGATGTTCGACGAGATCCCGCTGCCATTTGATGAAATACTTGCGAAAATTGCGGCCATACAAAAAACAATAAATACATAGGAAGAAGCCGTCTTGTGGCGCTCTCGCATCAGATAAGCGCGGTGACATGTCCGAAGGACTGGGCAGGGGCCACGCGGGCATCCATGGAAAATGAAACGAAGGGCAACTCGGAACCCAGAGTGACCGATGCTGCGCAAAGCACAGATGAACACAGAGGGCGAGAACCGGTCATTCGCAGCCGGTGCGATGTGGATTGATGAAAACAGCACAAACGGCCATTCAAACAAATTCTACCATCCATCAAAATGAAACAGTCGGCCCTGTGCACCATCGTCATGAAGACGTAGGATGATGTCTTCATCATCAAAGCCACCATCACCATTACTTGGCAGATCAAAATCCATGACGGTAATGATCGATTGGATCCCCAGATCAGCGTACGATCTCACAGACTCAAGAAGGTTCATTTTGGGCCGAGGATCCAATAACTCGAAAATTCCATCATGAAAAACAAATCTTGGAAATGCCCCCTCCATGTGCGCGCGAACAATTGCTAGGTCAAAGGCCACGCAAAGCAGTTTCTTGAACGACGTTCCGTCTGCTTCGCTTGTAGACAACTCGTTCCCATCGACGAAATCGGTTCGAAACTCCAAATTGCCTTCGCCGTTCAGGCTGACGGACAAAATGGCATCGCGCCCTAAAACGTCCTTCAATTGACCGCTGAAATATTCCCGGATTTTATACAGGAGACTGGTGTGATCTTGTCTTGCCTCCTTAAGAGCCCATTCTGCAAGGCTTTGCGTCTTCGCGTAATCTGCTTTTGCTTCGCGCAGTTCGCGTTGTTTATCCTGAATATCAGACAATGTATTGTGTTGACGCTTTAGCAGTCCGATTTCCGCCGCGGCCTTGGCAACTTCGGCTGACAGCATCCGATATTTATCAAAAACGTCCTCACTGCGCAGGTATTCCAAATTCTTGCGCCGTCTCGCGTTCAAAACTTTTAGTTCCACAGTGATACGAGCAATCTCAGCCTTTGTTGAGGCGAGTTCTTCGCGAATGTATTCGACTCGTTCTTCTGTGATGGCTTTATTAAAAGCAATCAGCTGCTCAAAATCTGTTTTTACTTGATCTGGAAAGTTGATGCCCGCCTCCTCGAAAAGCGATTTCGCCTTTTCCGGATCGAAAATAATCTTGTCGGCAACCAAACCTCGTTCCAACTCTGCTATGGAATGAGACAAGCTATATCGTTCTTGGTTTAGAACCGCGATTTGAGAGTCGATTTGATCAACGATGGCTGTCGTTTTTCTGGCATCGAAACCCTCAAAATCAAATTCATCCAGCTCGTTCTGCATCCGGGTGACGTCTGCTTCCCGCAACTGGATCAGCGCGTCGACTTTTGCTGGCTCTGTTTCACTGCCCTTGGCATCCTTTTCAGCGCTCGCAAGCAACGCGGCTTTTACATCAATTTCTGCCTTTAGCTCGTACCGGTTGGTGAATATCGAAGCATCAAGGCCGAGGATCCGCGCAAGGATCGGCTTCCAGTCTTTGTCGAGACCCGCGTGGCGTTGGAGTTTGAAAACATCGTCATAATCCGCCTGTGTACGCAGGAAATACCCAATGGCATTTCGGAACTTCCAAGGATCAATGTCTCTTAAATCCAAGTATCCGTCCAAAAGGGACTTGGCTTTAGCAAATGGCAGTTCGAAATGGGACCAATCGTCGTCCGCCAGACTGGTTAGGTCTGGTTGAGTGGCCGAAGCCAGAGAAAAGCTCACTTTAGATGCATTCTCAACGGCCCGCCGTATGGTTAAGAAAGAACCATCAAGAAGCTCAAGCTCCAAGAAAAAGACAAATTCGGCAAAGAGGTCGTTACGTTTCTTGAGAAAATGCTCATTGGAAATGCCGCCCAACAGGCAGAAATCGATAACGCGGGCGAGAGTCGATTTGCCCAGGTTGTGAGAGCTTTTGGATTTATTTTCAGGTAGCCGTATTTCGGCCAAGACCACATTCAATCCATCGTTAAACAGGATTGGAGTGAAATAATGGTCAAGGTTGCTGTAGAGCCTACGCAACCTCACGATTGCACCAGATACTCAAAGCGGTCAGCCTTCGGCAGATATCGGATAAGCCCAAGCATGAAAAGGAGGTTTAAGGCCGGCAGAAGAAGCGTCTTTGCGTTCTTCGTGCGCTTTTCAACGAGGATGACCAGATCAGCATAAGTCTCGGTGCGCTTCGTTTTGAGTCGTTCCAAGATCACCGTTGCCACGCTCATGACTGTGAGATCGGGGTGGGCATGCTTAGACGGTCTGATCATCTTTGTCCCTCCCGATGTCACAGTTCCAATACATGTAATACAGCATAGCGCGGGTCAGTCTCTTGTTCGACCTCAGAATGCCGGACCGGGCAATCAGAAGGTCGAGCAGATAGTTGAAGACATCGTCGAATGTGTCATAGTCGGTTCGTTTTGCGATGATCTTCAGATTGAACTCTTCAACAGCCTCCTGGTACGAGGCTTTGAAGCTTTCGTTGATTGGGTCGGCCAAGAACCTGCGGATGTCAGCTGTAAGCTCCAAGTACCTCTTACGCAAAAGGGTCTCGAAGTCCGGTGTCATGTTGTTGAGGCGATTTTTCTCAACCAGAGTGGTGCGTGGGGTGGGGGTGCTGCGATCTTCATCCGAGGTCACAATCTGGACAACTTCGCGAAAACCCTCGATCGTGTCGGCGAGGTCATCGGGGCGAACGATGAGCGGCGATTGCAGTGGGTTGATCGACAACGAAGCATGCGCGTCAGGAAAGAGCTCTAGCCAATCATCGAGTTGCTGCGTCCCTGCAAGTGCTATGTTTTCTATCGACAGTCCGGTCATATCTGAAATCAGTTTAACGAGTTTTGGCTCGGCGACGCCAGACAGCTTTCGGTTGGAAACCAATAGATAGTTTTGGGCTTCTCCGCTCTGATAGAGAGCTTTGATCTTCGGGATTTCGTCACAGATAATTCCGGTGAGATTATCGATGTTGCAGACTGCCGGGTCGCTAAATGACGCGTTAATCCCATGTGTGTGTTTGGCCTGAATGATGGTGCAACCTGTCCAAGGACCGGCTGCCGATGGGTAGAGATCAGCGGTACCCTTGAATTTCGCATCTCGGCCGCCGTCGATACCCGCCGCAAAACCCATCAGACCCGCACCAAACAGTCTTTGGCCGATGGCGACCACGATTTTTTCGAACTGGTCGTCGCTCAGATCAAAGTATTGAAACATGTCGATTTGGGCCTCGGGTCTTTTTCTACTTATAGCGAAGCTACTAGAGCCAACAACATCAATCACCGAAATGCTGCGCGCCCTACAAATGTCAGCAAAGCGGGCTACGCCTGCAGCGCTGAGCGACCGCAGTTAGTGGCGGTTTTGGGCCGATTGCGGCCTGATAAACTCGAGCAACATGAGATTGCAAGCCAACTGTTCACTGCAGTTCAAGAGCGCTTTTTTAACATAATTTTACTTATGCGATAAGTCAGTATTACTGACTTTTTTCTGGTTTGCAAACGACATCGCCCTGCCCGCCATATGACTGATCACAAACCTTCAACAATCTCTGAGGTTTTGAACGGGGTTTTTAGCAGCGTCCATTGAGGTAGTTTGCGACCGTCTCAGAAGCGAGCGTATTCGGGAAGACGGTTGTGGCAAGAGGTATGTGTCCGACACCGGGCTTCGCTGCGATAGGTAAGGAACAGAAAAGCGAGCGGGTTTAGCAGCTGGTGAAACCAATATATCTGGTGGAATATACCGACTATGACCGATCAGCCGCCCGCAACCCCAAAGCGCAAGCTGCCTGCTGCCTTCGGCGGTGGTGCCGTCATCGGAACGCTTGGCGGACTGATCGGGCTAGGCGGCGCAGAATTCCGACTGCCGCTCCTGATCGGCTTGTTCCGTTTCGGCGCCCTAGAAGCGGTCATCTTGAACAAGGCAATGAGCCTAGTCGTCGTCGCGACCGCCTTGCCGTTTCGCACGGGAACAATCCCCTTCGCGGATATCGCGGGCAGTTGGCCGATCCTCCTCAACCTTCTGGTCGGCAGTTTACTGGGCGCATGGGTCGGCGCCGGTTGGGCGACGCGTATGAAACCCGAGACGCTTTACAAGGTGCTAGCCATCCTGATGGTTGGCATCGCCGCCGTCCTCTTGTTTGGCCATGAAGTGAGCGCGTCCGGGCCGCCAATGACCGGCGAGGCGCAAATGGCCGTTGGTGTCGCACTAGGATTCGGGATCGGCGTCGTGGCCTCGCTCATGGGCGTGGCCGGTGGGGAGTTGCTTATCCCCACGCTCGTTCTAGTCTTCGGGGTCGACATCAAACTGGCCGGATCGCTGTCCCTTGCGGTGAGCCTGCCCACCATACTTGTTGGGTTTGCCAGATACAGCCAAGATCGGAGTTTCGCAGTACTTGGTCGGAACAGGTCGTTTATAGTGGTCATGGCGGCGGGGTCGGTCGCCGGAACCTTCATCGGTGGCTTGTTGCTGGGCATCGTTCCCGGCAGCATCTTAATCCCGGCGCTCGCGATCATCCTCGTGCTTTCCGCAGTCAAAGTTTGGCGCCACCAGTGACCGGCTGAGACGCAATCCCGGGTGCATCCCTTTTTGAAGCCGACAACAATTTTTCGGTTGAAACTCTACCGCCTCGCGCCCTTCAGTCAAAAACCCAGCCGTTTTTGTCCTCGCCGGAAGCCACCGTTTTTTGAACGCCTGTCACTGGTCTCGCAATCTAAAGCTCAAACAAACGCGGCAAATCTCGCGACCCTTCTATCACACGCACGATCTGCACTTCATCACCTACCTCGATGAAGAATATCAGGTAACGCCCATGCCGCGCGTGACGCAGCCCTTTATGCAGTTCGTCGCGCTTCTGGAAGCTGTCTGGGCGCTCGCCTACTTCGACAATCTTTTCCTCGATCTCAAACACGAACGATGCGGCGCGAGGGCGATTGTCGAGCGCGATGAAATCGCCAATGTCCATGATGTCTGCCCGTGCAGCGGGCAGGATAACGACGTTTGCCACGATCATGACTTGTCGGCGTAACGCGCTCGCAGCTCGGCAAACACCTGGTCAGCCGGAATACCCGGCCCGCTGTCCAGCCCAGCTTTGATCGCGTTCCGTAAGGCCTCAAGATCTCGCAGCTCGGCATTGCGGCTGCGTGTCCAGTCGCGCAGCGCTTCGCGGACAACTTCGCTGGTTGAGGCATACTCGCCGCCAGCTACGGTCTGGCGCAGTGCCTCTGCCATATCTGTTGGCATCGTAATTGTCATTCGTTCAGCTGAAGGCATGGCGCGTCCTTTCATGATGTGTCATACATAAGCATACTTTTGATGCGCGCAATGTCGAGTCCGATCGTGATTATTTGGTTCACCACGAATTCTGTTTAGGCCGCGAGGCCATCTGTGCGCATGAGCCAAAACGGCGTTTTTGGCACGACTCTGAGATCAGCTGAGCGGATAATGCGGCCTCAAAAGGACCTTGACCCGCACCCCTTGTATCGATAATTCTCGATATATGGATAAAAATAACGCACTCGACGCTTTTGCCGCTCTCAGTCAAGCCACCCGGCTCGATGTGTTTCGTCTTCTCATCAAAGCTGGCGAGGCCGGCATGTCGGCTGGCGACATCAGCGACACCCTCGGGGTCCGTCAAAACACGATGTCGACCAACCTCGCGATCCTCGCGCGTTCAGGCTTGATCCGGAGTGAGCGCGAGGGGCGCAGCATCCGCTACTTTGCGGACATGGACGGGATGCGCGGTCTGCTGGCTTTTTTGATGGAGGATTGCTGCGGCGGTCGCCCGGAGCTGTGCCAGCCGGTCATCAACGAACTTGCCTGCGCCTGTTAGGAGACAGACATGACCAAGGAAATCTACAACGTCCTGTTCCTTTGCACCGGAAACTCTGCTCGGTCGATCATCGCAGAAGCCATCATGAACCGGGATGGGATGGGCAAATTCAAGGCTTATTCAGCCGGATCGAAGCCGGGAGCTGCACCGCACCCCTACACGCTCGATCTGCTTCGGGGCCTGCACCACGACACCGGCTTTGCACGATCCAAGAGTTGGGATGAATTTGCCAGCTCCGATGCGCCGCAGATGGATTTCGTGTTTACCGTCTGCGACAACGCGGCGGCCGAAGAATGTCCATTCTGGCCGGGTCAGCCGATGACCGCCCATTGGGGTGTGCCTGATCCTGTAAAGGTCGAAGGTCCCGAAGCCGTCAAGCGGCTCGCCTTCGCGGAAACCTACCGGATGCTCCGCAGCCGCATTTCCATCTTCGTCAGCCTACCGCTTGGCTCGCTTGATCGGATGGCTCTGCAACGCAACCTCGACGACATTGGCAAGTCTGCCGCCAAAGCCGACTGACCCCCACTCTTCTGAAAGCCTGACATGACCGATACATCGCTTCCCGCTGCGGCGGGACTGGGACCTTTTGAACGCTGGCTGTCCGTCTGGGTGGCGCTGGCGATTGGCGCGGGGCTGTTGCTCGGCAATCTGTTTCCGGGTGCGTTTGCAGCACTCGCCTCTCTGGAAATCGCGTCAGTCAACTTGCCGGTAGCGGTGCTGATCTGGGCGATGGTCTATCCCATGATGGTGGGTGTGGACTTCGGCGCGCTGCGCCAGGTCGGCGACAAGCCCAAGGGTCTGGTCGTCACGCTGGTCGTCAACTGGCTGGTCAAGCCCTTCACGATGGCAGCACTCGGTGTGCTGTTCTTCAACCACGTCTTTGCGGGGCTGATCCCGCCGGATGACGCACAGGCCTATCTGGCGGGCGTGATCCTGCTGGGGGCGGCACCCTGCACCGCGATGGTGTTCGTCTGGTCGAACCTGACGCGCGGCGACGCTACCTATACCCTCGTGCAGGTCAGCGTGAACGATGTCGTCATGGTCTTCGCCTTTGCGCCCATCGTGGCCTTCCTGCTGGGGGCGACGAACATCGTCGTGCCGTGGGACACCCTGCTGTTGTCGGTCGGCCTCTATGTCATGTTGCCGCTGTTGGCCGGATACCTGACGCGACAGCGCATGATCGCCAAGGGTGGCGGAGCCGCTGTCGATACCTTCAAGTCTCGCGTTCAGCCGTTCTCGATCATCGGCTTGCTGGTGACTGTCGTGCTGCTCTTCGCCTTTCAGGGGGAGGTGATCCTTGAGCGCCCGCTGGTGATCGCCCTGATTGCCGTGCCGTTGTTGATCCAGTCCTACGGCATCTTTTTTCTGGCCTACGGGGCCGCGCGGGCTTGGGGCATCCCGTTCAACGTCGCGGCCCCCTGCGCCCTCATCGGCACGTCCAACTTTTTCGAGCTGGCCGTAGCGGTCGCGATCAGCCTGTTTGGTTTGGGGTCGGGCGCAGCGCTGGCAACGGTCGTCGGCGTGCTGGTGGAAGTACCGGTCATGCTTTCACTTGTCGCATTCGCAAACAGAACCCAGCACTGGTTTCCCTCTGAAGGAGGTTCAGCATGACTGTCGTCATCCATCACAATCCCGACTGCGGCACATCCCGCAACGTCCTCGCCATCATCGAAGCGGCCGGCGAGGTGCCGGTGGTCATCCCCTACCTCGACACCGGCTGGACCCGGCCGCAGCTTCTGGCCCTGTTTGCCGCCGCCGGCCTGACGCCGCGCACCGCCCTCAGGACCACCAAATCCCCGGCCGCGGATCTGGGGTTGCTCGATCCATCCGTGGACGACGACGTGCTGCTGGACGCGATGCTGACGCATCCCATCCTGGTCAACCGCCCCATCGTCTGCTCACCAAAAGGCGTCCGCCTCTGCCGCCCGAGCGAGACCGTGCTGGACCTCCTCGACCGCCTGCCGCCCGGCCCGATGATGAAGGAAGACGGCACGCTGCTGATCGATGCGGAAGGAAACCGCGTTGGCTGATACTCTGAACATTGAAGAAGGGCATTTCGAGACGATCGACATGGATCGCCTGCTTGCGCCTGCGCGGGCAACGCACGCCCCACGTATTTTGCTGCTCTACGGTTCGCTCCGGGACCGGTCATTCAGCCGGTTGATGACCGAGGAAGCGGCCCGCATCCTGACGCGGTTGGGGGCCGAGACGCGCACCTATTGCCCATCTGGCCTGCCGCTGCCGGACGATACAGAGGCTACACACCCCAAGGTGCAGGAACTGCGCGATCTGGTCACTTGGTCCGAAGGGATGGTCTGGTGTTCACCAGAACGGCATGGGGCCATGACCGGCATCATGAAAACCCAGATCGACTGGATTCCGCTGTCCCTCGGCGGTGTGCGACCGACGCAGGGTAAAACGCTTGCCGTCATGCAGGTCAGCGGCGGTTCGCAAAGCTTCAATGCCGTGAACCAGCTCCGCATCCTGGGGCGCTGGATGCGCCTGCTGACGATTCCGAACCAGTCCTCCACGCCGAAGGCCTTTCTGGAATTCGACGATACCGACCGGATGAAGCCGTCGCCATTCTACGACCGGGTCGTTGATGTCATGGAAGAGCTGATGAAGTTCACAATCCTGACCAGAGACAATAAGGACTACCTGTTGGATCGCTACAGCGAGCGGAAGGAAAGCGCAGCCGATTTGTCGGCGCGCGTCAATCAGAAGGCGATCTGATCGACTTTTCCAAACCAATGGCTCCAAGGCGAGCTTCAGACGCAGTGCAGAGATTGTCCATTTGGGCTCACGCGACCTTCGCCGCGGCTCGCCCGAATGTCCGCTTTGCGATCCCGCAAGGCTTATCATCCCTTCGATATTTGAGGTCTCCGGGCTGCTAAACCTTGCTGCCGCCGGCGCTCCTGGTGACATTCCTGCTTTGCGCAGCGGATGACATTTCTGGATGGTTGCAACATCAGCAATACTGACTCATAACGCTGATATCAGCTCCCTATTCTTACCAGTGCTGGGTAGCCCTGTCTCTGTACAGCGATGGACTTGGCCACCCCAAGACTTGGGTCGCACCATCAAGCGGTAAGAACGTCAGCAACATCGACGATCACGAGTGGAAGCCGTTTCCGGCAAAACGACGGTCGCTTGACACGATGGTGATTTGACTTCCCCCTACTGGAAGGGCGCATCTGATGCGGATGAAGCACCTGATTGCCTTTATTTTCGTGATTGCCAGCGTTGTTGGAAGCTTTGTGGCTCCCGGCGCCAGCTATGCCGCTACGTCCGACGTGACCTCGGTCGAGCCGGTCAGTAGCGTTGTTCTCGTTGATGATTGCGATCAAAATGCGGCGATGAAGCGCACCGATAACATGCCCTGTCAAAAGACATGCATCGTGCCATGCACTGCAGGTTCTGCTGGTTTCTCTCTGTCATCATCAAACCTTCTGACCTTCATCAGACCGGCTCAAAATCGGTTTGAAAGAACTGCAGAGAACACTTCGAGTGGGATTATTTCAGCCGTCGATCTTTCGCCACCGCGACGGATTTTGTTGCGACGAAAATCGTCTGAACGATCTGATCCGGTGGACTGCGCCGACCGCTAGGCCGGTTAATGCGAACCTCAGAAACTCTGGCCAATCTTCTGACGTCGACATCCGTCGCTGGCGCACTGCCGCTCGAAATCTGCGCTTTGGATGCGAGGGTCAGGCCATTGAACAACTTTAAACCCACGTGAACGTCCTATTGAGGCGCTTTGTGGTTGTCATGTGAACGACCGACAGGCACGTCCCGGCGCCGGACAAACCTAATGCGAAGAGAAAAAGGAATACGTTATGATGAATGGTGGAATGATGATCGGGATGGCTTTGGTTTGGCTACTGATCGTGGCGGTATTGATCCTCGCCGTGGTTGCGCTGATCAAATTCATCCGCTCGGACAGAAACAAGACGCTGTAGGCGATGTTTGACAGAAGCGGCAACAGTCTTTTGACCATGGGATTGGCTTGGGCATTCCTTGTGCTGTTGGTCCTGATCAGCATCACCGGATCGGTCTTATTATGCATATGGCTTCAAAGGAAATGGAGCAAAAAATGATCAAGTGCCCTGACATGCCTGCCGGGCGGCATCGGACTACATTCAGCAGGCTCATGATGGCTGTCACCAAATTAAGCGGCGATAGCACATCAGAGGGCCGGCCATGACCAAAACGCCCGCTCAAGAGCCCGTTTCGCGCCGCGGGATCTCTGTCCTGATAGTGGTGCCCATTTTGGCACTGGCCCTGCTTGCCACGTTCGCGTGGGGATTGCTCAATGGGCCAAGTACTTTGCCATCCGCTTTGATCGGCAAACAGGTTCCGACGTTTGCCCTGCCTCCGGTTCTTGGTCGCGACGATGGACTATCGACACAGGACCTTGCCGGCCATGTGTCGATCGTCAATGTGTTTGCGTCATGGTGTGTACCTTGCCGCGCCGAACATCCGGTCTTTATGGCGTTCAGCACAACGGGCGAAGTGCCGCTGTATGGTATTAATTACAAAGACCCGCCGGAACAGGCCCGCGCCTGGCTGGATGAGTTGGGTGATCCCTATGCCCGCATCGGTGCCGACCGCGATGGGCGCGCCGGAATCGAATGGGGCGTATACGGCGTGCCTGAAACTTACATCGTCGCCGCCGATGGCACGATTGCCTACCGTCATGTCGGTCCCATCTCGCAGGCCATTTTGAATGACACGCTGCTGCCTATTGTGCGGCGGCTCCAAACATCCGCCCCCAAAGAGGTATCCCAATGAGTTCTTTTAAGCTGGCAGCCGCCCTTTTCCTGGCCTCAGCTGGTGCCGCTGTCGCGGCCCCGCAGGGGTTTGCCGTTCACGACGAACCGCAGGAGGTCGCCAATGTGCGTTTCGTCACCGAAGACGGCACCCGGATGGAGATGGCGGACTTTCAAGGCAAAGTGATCTTGCTGAACGTCTGGGCCACGTGGTGCGTCCCCTGTCGTGAAGAAATGCCCACGTTGGACGCGCTGCAAGCGAGCCTTGGCAGCGACCGTTTCGAGGTCGTGCCGTTGTCGATCGACCGGGCGGGTGTGCCCCCCGTGCGCCGGTTCTATGACGAGATCGGGGTGACGCATCTGGGCATGTATGTCGACAAGACGATGCTATCGGCGACAGCGCTGCGCACCGTAGGATTGCCGACCACGATCCTGATCGACGCCAAGGGGCAAGAACTCGGCCGTCTGGTCGGCCCCGCGGAATGGGACGACCAGGAGATGGTCAACTTCCTGAAAGGCTACATCGAACCGCCGCAATAAATGCAAACCCAAGCCTTGACCTTCCCGTTGCTGGAAGGACTACCTACGCAACATCGAGAGGAGAACTGAAATGACGGATATATCCCAAAGTCTGCCTGCAAAGCCCGAGACCCCTGCAGGTCCTGCACCGCTGCAATGGATGACGCGCAAGCGGCTGATCTTTGCGGGTGCTGCAGCCATCGTTGGCAGCGGTATGGCCATGAACTGGGGATGGCTGACTGCGATCGGTGTAGCGCCACTGATTATTTCTTTTGCACCCTGTGCCGCGATGTGTGGACTGGGTTTGTGCATGAAGGGCGGCCCCGGCAAGAGTTGTTCAAAATCGACTGACATGCCGTCACCTGATTGATGCTTTCGGTCTTCTATACACCCGATAAGGCTCCGACTGCGCGACCTGTGCTCATGATAAAACCACGCCGTAAATCTGAGCGCTGAAGCCTACGATTGCCTCGCCCATTTCTGGGTCGGCAGGGCGCAAAACCAAAGGACGAAACATTGAATACTCTGACGCGGCGCGCCGCCTTGGCTGCCCTTACTGCAGCGGCTTCCACACCGGCCTTGGCCAACCATCCGGGCGAGAACCTCGATGCCCGCATGATGGAGATGGAGCAATATTTCCAGATCATCGACGCTGCGGCCCCGCCATTTGCCTTGCAGGACGCTGACGGTAAGCCAGTCAGCCTGTCGGACTTTGACGACAAGATCGTTGTTCTGAACTTTATCTACGCCAGTTGCCCCGACGTCTGCCCGCTGCATTCCGAAAAAATCGCGGCAATACAGGCGTCCATCAACGATGGCCCGATGAAGGATCGCGTTCAGTTCATTACGATTACGACCGATCCGGTCAACGACACGCCGGATATCCTGCGCGATTACGCCGATCTGCACGGCCTTGATACCAGCAACTGGGTCATACTGACCAAGACCCCGGACCAGCCCGACGATGCCACACGGCGGTTGGCCAAGGACTATGGGCTGGAATTCACGATGACGGCGGAAATGGGTACCATGGTCCATGGTGCTGTGACCCATGTCATCGACACCGGGGGACGCCTTGCGGGCAAGTTTCACGGCATGGAGTTCAGCAAGGTGAACCTGATCCTGTATGTCAGCGAGTTGATCAGCAATGGTCAGCACCGGCAGCGTGAATCCGGTTGGTGGGATCGAGTTTCCGGTATCTTTCAATGAGTGCGAGAGCGCTCGCGGCGGCGCCTGTCGTCGGCTCCCAAATATCGTTGGGCGCGTTGCGCCGCTATTTCGCAGTGATCATCCCGGCGCATCTGATTTGGGAATTCGCGCATATGCCGCTCTATACCATCTGGAACGATGGCACGTGGGGCGAGATCGTCTTTGCCGCCGTTCACTGCACCGGCGGCGACATCCTGATCGGGATGAGTGCGCTGATGCTGGCCATGATGCTGACCGGCAGCGGCTGGCCCTTTGCTGCGGCAACCCGGCATCGCGTGACGATCCTCGCGGTGGCTTTTGGGCTTGGCTATACCCTGTTCAGCGAGTGGCTCAATATCGTGATCCGGGCCGCTTGGGCCTACTCGGATCTGATGCCGATCATTCCGGTGCTTGATGCAGGCTTGTCGCCCGTGCTGCAATGGATTGTCATACCATTGGCGGGGTTCTGGTGGGCCGCGCGTCACGTGGCAACAGAGGAAGCTTAGGCATGGATATCTCTGGCATCGGTATTTTTGCAGCGTTTGTGGCGGGGGCGATTTCGTTCCTGTCGCCCTGCGTGCTGCCTCTGGTGCCCGGTTATGTGTCCTATATCGCCGGTCAACCTGGCCTGCGGACGACACCCTCTGTCGGACTACGCGCCCGCGCTGGAGCCCTGGGGCTGAGCGCCTGCTTCGTTCTGGGGTTCTCGACGGTCTTCATCGCACTTGGCGCTGGCGCAAGCGCGTTGGGGTCGCTGTTGCTGACATGGCGGGCAGAGCTGAACTATCTGGGCGGCGGGATCATCATCCTGTTCGGGCTGGTCATGCTGGGCCTGTTCCGCATCCCGGCACTGTCGCGCGACACCCGGCTCGCGCTGGATATTCCCGGCGGTCGTCCGCTGGGAGCCTATGTGCTGGGTCTTGCATTTGCCTTTGGATGGACCCCCTGCATCGGTCCGATCCTTGGCGCGATCCTGACACTCAGCTCGACGGCAGGGGGCATGTCCGACGGGATCTGGCTGCTGGCAATCTATTCCGCAGGACTTGGCGTACCGTTTCTATTGGCCGCCTTATTCACCGACGCCATCGCGGCACGGATCCGTGGCATCGGCAAAGCCGGACGCTGGCTGTACAAAGGGGCGGGTATCGCGATGGTTTTGATGGGTCTGGCCATTTTGACCGGACAGCTATCGCGCATGGCCTACTGGATGCTGGGCACCTTTCCGTTCCTCTCGACGATCGGGTGACCGACATGGCCGCCAGCCCTCCTGCGCATATTCGCTAAAATGAGCCCGTGTTGTGCGCCATAGCCGGACCACGAACAGGCACCGTATCGCATCGAACCACAGGGCGAAAAAAGTCACCACGCGGAAATGCCGAAGGGCGTCGCTCTCGGGCCTCCCAAATCTAATGAACTTGTGAATGCAATAATAGGCAAACAAATGGACACAGCCCGTTCAAGCCCCTATCTGAGATTTATGCGCATCTGGATCCGCCTTGCCACGCTCTGTCTGTCTCTTGTCCTCTTGGGCGGGGTCATGCTGCATGACGTGGCCAGTGCCAACATGTCTTTCGATATGGCCAACCGCGACATGACCGCAGCAGTGGCCGCGGATGACAATTGCCCGGCTTGCACGTCAGACAAGACGACAAAGGTGGCATGCGATCTGGACTGCACCGCACCTGTCCTGCTGGCTGTGTCCACCCCGACCAGCGCCGTGAAAGCAGTGCGGAGGTCGGGTCTGATTTCAGTGGCCGCTCTCAGTCTGGAGGGGCTCGACCTTGGCGTCGATCCGACCCCTCCGCGAAGCACCCTCCTGATCTGACCTGCCGTTCCTTTATAGGATGACGGCCAGGTCTCGCCTTGTTTGCCGTTAGACGGCAGGCAAGCGTCTGACTGACCAATTTCCTTTCAGGATTTACTGCTATGTTAAAATCTCTCACGCGCCGATGCGTGCTTTCGTCAGGCTTTGCGGCCCTAAGCCTGGGATTGGCGGTGCCGCAGGCCTCGTTCGCCGCAACCGATCCGATGACATTCCAAGCCTTGACCTTTGATGACGGGGCCATCGTAGCCGCGTCGGACGACGGGCTTTGGCGCATCGTCGATACACGCGCGACCCCCCTTGCTGATCCCGGTGCGATCGTGTCGCTGACCAGCCATCCCGATCGTCCCGGCACCCTTTACGCAGCCCTTCGCGATGGCGGCCTGCGCGGCAGTACGGACGGTGGCGAAAGCTGGACCAAGGCCGATACGGGTCTGCCTGCTTCGCAGGTCCTGTCGGTCACGATGGCGGCCGAGGCACCTGATATGCTTTATGCAATGCTGGCAGGCGATGGTCTGTGGCGCAGCGAGGATGCCGGCGAAACCTGGACGTTCGTCATGGATCGTCCCTACCTCGATGGGGCCGAACATGATGTGCTCAGCCTTGTCTCGGTCGCGAGCCAGACCGGCATGGGCGGCATTTGGCTTTATGCTGGCACCGCCGCCGGCCTGACCCGCGTACCCGACTGCTTTTGCCGTTGGCAGGACGTGACGGCGGGCGATGCAATGGATACGCTGGCGGCCGGAAAAACACCGGCTCCGACGGCTCCTTTGCCAGCCGGTGTTGCCGTTCGCAATCTTGGCCTCGCCAACGCCGCCCCAGATCAGCTTTACGCTGGTCTGGAGACTGGCCTTTGGGCCTCGACCGACGCGGGCGTCGACTGGGCGCTTATGTCTCCGGAGCCAGTCGCAGCACTTGCTGTCGATCCCACTGATCCTCTTCACGTCGTGGCCGCGCGCGCCGATGGCCTGAGCGATACACGCGATGGCGGCGCAAGCTGGTCACCCCTCACTTTTACGAAGGAAAATTGATATGAACCGCAGATTTGTTATGGGCTCTGCCCTCTCTGTCGCCGCAGTTGCTGTTGCCGGGCTGGGCGTGACCACCCTGACCGCGCAGGAAAGTAGCCCAGTTGTTGCAACCGCATCTCCGTCTGATGCCGTGCCGGCGAACCGTCAAATGACGATCTGGCGCGATCCAGGTTGCGGGTGTTGTGACGCCTACGCCGATTACATGGAGGAAAACGGCTATGTCGTGACCCGCGTCGACGACAGGGATTTCGACAAGCGATCTATTGAGGTGGGCGTGCCGGAGAACGGCCTGGGCTGCCACCTGGCACAGGTTGACGGCTACTACGTCTCGGGTCTCGTGCCTGCCGAAATCGTCGACCGGCTGACAACAGAACGCCCGGAGATCATCGGCATCACGTTACCGGGTATGCCCCAAAACGCCCCGGGCATGGCTGGCAAGAACGGCCCGCTGAAAACCTTTGCCTTCGGTAAGGATGGGGTCTCTGTTTATGCCGATGAATGAATGTCCGATGGCTGACATGATGAACGGGCCGATGGCAGGCGTCATGATGGCAGGGGGCGGCGTTGTGCTGCTCCTTGTCATCGCTCTATTGGGTCTCAGCTTCCTCGCGCTTGTCAAATATCTCAGGAGGCCCGTATGAGCCGGATTTATCTTTTAAGCGCGGTCGGAACCGCCGTCGCGTTCGTCGCGGTCGCGGCATGGGCACAGACTTCTGGCGGTGACACGCCTGCCGCGCTTGCGGCCCCCGAAGCAGCAGCAAGCGTGGCAACGCTTGCGCAAGGCAAGGATATCTACGCCGCAAACTGCGCCGCATGCCACGGCGCCAATCTGGAAGGTCAGCCTGACTGGCGTCGGCGGTCGGAAAACGGCCGGATGCCCGCCCCGCCGCATGACGAAACTGGCCACACTTGGCACCACGCCGACAGCGACCTTTTTACCATCACCAAACTGGGCCTCAGCGCCGTTGTGCCGGGCTACGAGAGTGACATGCCTGCCTTCGAAAATATCCTGAGTGATACTGAGATCACCGCCGTGCTTGATTACATTAAAAGCACATGGCCAGACCGCCAGCGTGGCTTTCAAGCTGAAGTCACGGCCAATGATGAGTAAGGGTCGTAGCCTGAAGGTTGCTGGCCAGGTCTAGGTTGGAAACCGTTGATGATCGCGCCGACCGGTCAGATCACCGGTCGCAAGGGGGGTCTGGCCACGACGCATGTTCTGGCCAAGTGCCGCTGCACGGCGCGGTCATTCTGACGTTTACAGGGCATGGTGAATCCGTTCCCGGGAAAACGCGGCGATTTCCGAACGTCAGTCTTTAGAGCAAACTAAACCGCCAGATCGGCAAGGATCGGGCAATCAGGGCGGTGATCGCCGGCGCAGGACTCGACAAGATGCCCAAGTGTGGCACGCATCGCGGTCAGTTCGACGATCTTGCGGTCGATACGCCCAAGGTGTTCCTGCGCAATATGTTTGACCTCGGCGCTGGCGCGGTCGGTGTCGGCATAAAGCTTCAGCAGGCTGCGGCAATCTTCGATGGTAAAGCCCAGAGCCCGCGCCCTGCCCAGAAACGCCAGCTTATGGACGTCACTTTGCCGAAAGGTGCGATAGCCGTTGGCACTCCGCTGAGGCTACACAAGGCCAATATCCTCGTAATAGCGGATAGTTTTCGCAGGCAACCCCGAATGTGTGGCGACGTCTCCGATATTCATGATCAGGTCCTTATTGGGCTGGGGCAGGTGAAAGGTGTGACACTGGCTGTGCCGGGGTCGCCTCTCGCATGGCGGGTCTTACGCGGCGCAACCGCAACGCGTTGGTCAACACGAAGCTCGAGCTGAGTGCCATCGCGCCGGCGGCCAGCACCGGCGACAGCAAAAGCCCGAAGGCAGGATAGAGGATGCCGGCGGCCACCGGAATCAGCGCGACGTTATAACCGAAGGCCCAGAACAGGTTCTGGCGGATGTTGCGCATCGTTTTGGTAGAGACCGCAAAGGCATTCACTACGCCGCGCAGATCACCCGACATCAGCACCACATCGGCGGATTCAATGGCGACGTC
Source organism: Loktanella sp. M215 (assembly GCF_021735925.1). Taxonomy (NCBI): domain Bacteria; kingdom Pseudomonadati; phylum Pseudomonadota; class Alphaproteobacteria; order Rhodobacterales; family Roseobacteraceae; genus Loktanella; species Loktanella sp. M215. The sequence continues at coordinate 108,260 of NZ_WMEA01000005.1, read as the reverse complement.
GGTGCCGGTGCCAATGGCGATGCCGACATCCGCATGGGCCAAGGCGGGGGCGTCGTTGATACCGTCTCCGACAAAGGCGATATGCTGGCCCGCACCGCGCAATGCGTCCAGCGCCGCCACCTTGCCGTCGGGCAGAACACCTGCGATTACGTGGTCGATGCCGGTCTCGCGGGCGATAGCCTGCGCCGTTTCACGCTTGTCGCCGGTAATCATCGCAACCTTGAGGCCGAGATCGTGCAGCGCCCGAATGGCGACGGCACTGGCCGGTTTCACCGGATCCGCGACAGCGATCACCGCCGCGACACGCCCGTCGATGGCGGCAAACAACGCGGTACGGCCTTGTTCGGCCAATTGGCTTTCGGCCGCGACAAGCGCGTTGGTATCAATCCCTTCACGTATCATCAGACGGTCTGCGCCGATCAACACGTCGCGGCCCGCAACCTGCGCACGGACGCCGTAGCCAGTGATCGAGGTGAAGTCCTCAACAGGGCGCCGGGTCACATTTTCCGCCTGCCCCGCCCGCACGATGGCCTCGGCGATCGGGTGTTCCGACTGCGCCTCGACCGCTGCCACCAGCGTCAGGACCTCTGCGCGGTCAAACCCCTCGGCCAGTACCAGATCGGTCAGCGCCGGGCGGCCCTCGGTCACGGTGCCGGTCTTGTCGAGCGCCACGACCTTCACGCCGGTCAGCTGTTGCAGCGCGTCGCCCTTGCGGAACAGCACGCCCATGTCCGCCGCCCGCCCGGTGCCGACCATGATCGAGGTCGGCGTTGCCAGCCCCATTGCGCAGGGGCAGGCGATGATCAGCACCGACACACCCGCGACGAGCGCATAGGACAGCGACGGACCAAGCAGCAGCCAGATGATGACGGTCAGCGCGGCAATCGCCATGACGGCGGGGACGAACCACAGCGTGATCCGGTCGACCAGACCCTGGATCGGCAGCTTGGCCCCCTGAGCCTCCTCTACCATGCGGATGATCTGGGCCAGTGTTGTGTCGGCCCCGACGCGGGTGGCACGGAACTGGAACGCCCCTGCCCCGTTGACCGTGCCGCCGGTGACCGCATCGCCGGTGGTCTTGGCGACCGGCACAGGTTCGCCAGTGATCATGCTTTCATCGACCCGCGCGTGCCCCTCACTGACCTCGCCATCAACGGCAACCCGCTCGCCGGGGCGGACGAAAAGGATGTCACCGACATGGATTTTCTCAATCGACACGTCCTGCGGTTCACCGTCAACCAGTACCCGCGCGGTGCGGGCCTGCAATCCCAGCAACTTCTGGATCGCAGCCCCGGTGCGGCCTTTGGCGCGGGCCTCCAGCCAACGGCCCAGCAGGATCAAGACGACGATCACGGCGGCGGCCTCGAAATAGACCGCGCGGGAGGCTTCGGGCAGTAAGGTTGGCGCAAACAAGGCAACCAGCGAATAGAGATACGCCGCAGCGGTGCCGACGGCGACAAGGCTGTTCATGTCCGGCGCACCCTTGAACAGCGCCGGAAAGCCTTTGGTGTAAAAGCTGCGACCGGGCCAGACCAGCACGAGGGTCGTCAGCAGGAACTGGATCACCCAGCTGGTCTGATGCCCCAGCGTGCGCTCGATCAGATCGGCCATGCCGGGGACGATATGCGCGCCCATCTCAAGGATGAACACCGGCAGGGCCAGTGCGGCGGCAATGGCGGTCTTGCGGGCCAAGGCGCGGGCTTCGTCCGCCTTGCGGGCACCGCGATCCTCGGGTGCTGTATCCGCAGCGGGTTCCGCCGGATAGCCTGCCGCCGCGGCCGCCTGCAGCAGATCCGCGATGGTTACGGCACCTTCGAAATAGGCCACGGTCGCGGTTTCCGACGCCAGGTTCACGTTCACTGATTGCACACCCGGCACCGCCGAAAGCGCCTTGTCGACACGCCCGACACAGGACGCGCAGGTCATCGCGGTCACGTTCAAGCGCACGCTTTGGGTGCGCGCCGGATAGCCAGCCCAATCCAGCGCCGCCACGGCCTCGGCCACCCGGTCAGGCGTATCGACCTCGGCCTGCACCGTCTCGCTGGCCAAATTCACCCGCACGTCACTGACGCCCGGCAGCGCGGTCAACGACCTCTCGACCCGGCTAACGCAAGACGCACAGGACATGTTTTGAACAGAGAGCTGAATGGATTTCAACGTTGACATCGGACAATCCTGCTTTGGTTCCTTACACAGATGGGGGTTCCACTTGCTGGAAGGTCAAGGGGATCGACTTTATTATTGTGACGTCCTTGACCTTCCAGTGGCAGAACCCCCCACCTGTCAATCAGATCAAAGGAGAACGACATGACCACATACTTTCAGACGAGCCGTAAATTTCTTCTCGCGGCAACCGCATCGGTTGCGACCCTGCTGGGTGGCGTTGCCATCGCCGCATCCCACGACGGGCAGGGCCAGTCCGGGTCGATGAACGGTGGCGGCATGGCGATGCACGACGGCGGCAAAGGCATGGTGGGGGGCATGTCCGACATGATGGGCATGATGCAGCGCATGCACGGCAACATGATGGGCGGCGGTATGATGGATGGTGGCCAGATGGGCGGCGACATGATGAAGATGTTCGACACCAATGAAGACGGCACCGTCACCGCCGACGAGATGCGGACCGAGCTGCAAGCCAAGCTGACGGAATACGACGCCGACGGTAACGGTGCGCTTTCGATTGCCGAGTTCGAGACGCTGCACAGCGCCATGATACGTGAAATGATGGTGGACCGGTTTCAAGAGCTCGACGCCGACGGCGACGGCTCTGTCACAGGTGAAGAAATGACCGCTCCCGCCGACAAGATGGCGCGCATGGAAAAGATGCACTCCGGGATGGGCGGCATGATGGGTCAATCCGACGGTGGCATGGACATGAAAATGGACATGAACGACGACGAAACCAAGACCGGCAACTGATCGATCTGGCGCCGTCACAGTGTGACGGCGCCACTGCCTTGAACATCCATACAATACGGATGTCGCAGGATCACACAGGCGGCGACCTCGTCGTCCGGTCGCCAGGCAGGTGTCCTGCAGCTACTTTGCTTAAAGTGGCATCCACTCTCAACACTCCCGAAAGCGAAAACAATGCTGACTGCTGCAATCCCGTTTCCGGATATCGGCCCGGATATCTTTGCGATCGAGCTGGGGTCGTTGCACCTTGCGCTGCGCTGGTATGCGATGGCCTATATCGCCGGTTTCATCATCGCCGCGTGGATCTGCATGCGGACGATCCGAAAACCAGCCGTTTGGGGTATAGCGGGGCCACCGGTCTCGCGTAGCCAGATCGAAGACCTTGTCACCTGGATCGTAGCCGGTGTCATCATCGGCGGGCGTGTCGGCTATACGATGTTTTACCAGCCCGAATACTACCTGCAGAACCCACTGGAGATCCTGATGGTCTGGCAGGGTGGCATGTCATTTCACGGCGGCTTTATCGGCGTGGTCATTGCCGCAACGGCATTCTGCCTGCGCCAGAAAGCGCCCTTGCTGAGCACCGCGGACCTGCTGGCACTGGCCGCGCCGCCGGGGCTGTTGCTGGGGCGTCTGGCCAATTTTACAAATAACGAACTATGGGGCCGCCCGACTGACATGCCTTGGGGCGTCACCTTTCCGGGTGACGCGGCGCAGGCCTGCGAGGGCATCGCTGGGCTCTGTGCACGCCATCCGTCTCAGCTCTACGAGGCGCTGCTGGAAGGCGTCATGCTGGGCACGTTGCTCCTGGTTCTCGGATGGCGGCGCGGCTGGCTCAAATCGCCGGGTGCGATCACCGGAGTTTTCCTTGCGGGCTATGGTTTGTCGCGGGCTTTTGTCGAGCTGTTCCGACAGCCGGATCTTCAATTTGTCAGCCTTGGTAACCCGGTGGGCTATGTCTTGCAGATCGGGGACTGGGGTCTGACAATGGGTCAGATCCTGTCCTTGCCGATGGTGATCGTCGGAATGGCGCTGATCTGGTGGTCTTTTCAGCAGGTCCGTCATGACCCACAGGCTGCCTCAAGCACCACAGCGTGACGCCGTCGGATATGGAACGCACGCGATGGCGAGCAAGACCGAATCAATCAGATGTTCAGCAATACGGTATGCCGCGCGGCAGTTGTGCCCAGTTTGGCCAATCTACGGTGAAACCGGGGTGATCATGCGAAGTACATGGCTGTCGCTCCTGCCGCATTTGGAAATTACTCTCGCCTATCTAATCCGGCATGGCAGCGGTGCATCGCTCACCGCTGCCCCAGTCGCCTGCGATCTGGTGTTGCCCTACATCAACAGAGCTCAGATAAATGTTCAACCTCGTTGGACAGAAGAAAGCAGTTGCCGTAGCGGTCAAGAAACTCTCCGGGCGGCGGTGGTGGTCACAACTTGAAGAATGGCTTCAATCGGGGATTGCGATATCATGCCGGAGCAGAACAACCATGGTCAGGGAAGATAGTCGCATGGGAAAGTTCGAGGATATCTGGCGCGAACAGTGCGAGGCTACGCACGGCATCCGGAAACGCTTCGGTGACGAGGCGGCCTTGGATTATCTTGTCGGCGAAAAGCTCCTCCATTATGTCTCCGCCGCCCGCGACAACCCAGCCTTCGCCACATTGTTGCCAGCCTTTGTCGGAGAAGTCCGCCAGATGTTCCCGCGTGGGAATATGGCTTCCTACATTACCCGGCTCGAACAGCGTCTAACGAAGACTGCCACTTCGTTGCCATCGAGGATACGTATCTTGGGTCGGGCGCCATCAATGACCTGACCAGCCTGAAGCAGATTGTTCACCTGCTGCGTGCGGAGACGCTTGGCACGGCGTGACCGGCAGAGGCCAATCGACGCTGTCACCTTGCGATCTTGCTGACCACCGCAACCACCATCAATGTTGCAATAGTATATTTTCGTATGTAAGCTGGGTAAAGATTATCAAGGGTCCTTACCATGCGTTTCGACTTCAAAAACCTCGCTCTGGCGGCCTTTTTAGCTCTCGCCTTGACCGCGCCAACAGTTCCGACGCAAGCCCGCGCCCAAACCTATCAGATCGATTGCGCCATCCTGCTGTGTTTATCCGGTGGATGGCCAGCTTCCGTGCCATGCGGACGCACTCGGGCCGAGTTCATCCGGCGCATCACACCTTGGCCGGTGGAGCCGCCGCTTCAGATTTGGCGCTGCCCGATGGATGCGTCTTTCGATGGGCCTGCAAGGTCGCGCCCCACGGACCGGATATTCGATGCCCTGTATGGTACTGCTGGAACCCCACCAAACTCATCAGCCCCGCTCGTTGATCAGGCTACCAGGGCAGGCGGTATGCCCGGGTTCAAAGGCTCCGACGCTGGCTGGGGCAACCTCGTGCGGGCTGACTACGCCCTCCATCTCGTTGAAAACCGCGCCGACATCGATATCAGCGGGCCGGAGTTCAATTTCGTGCGCTCCATTCGCGTTTTTGACGTTCGTTATGCCCGCCAGCACGAGTCCGGGCGAGATGGCGACTGCAACCGCAGCGCCGTCGTTGTCCTCGGCACCTACGGGATCCAGGGCGATTTTTCGTGGAGGGAGTCTTCACCCGCAGCGCTTCCTGCTGCGCATGCCGGTCTCGAGCGATGGGGCGAGCACTGCCCGAGTATTTTTCACAGATCGGTCTTCGTAGACTGGCGTGATTATAGCGAGAATTACGGCTTCGAGCAGGTCAATTACTGACTGTTGAGCCGCAGCGAGGTCGCGCAGATTCTTGTGCAAATTCAAACCTGGAATGCAGGCACAAGCACACATTCGAGGGCCATAAAAGCCATATTTTCCCATGTCAGTCGTCGCGACAGGGCAGCTGCGTGAGAGACGCGAAGTCGATTTCAGCTTTATCGGCATCGCAGAGATCCGGGTAAATCCTTGAAACGCGCTGCGCGCCATGCAGGTCCCACCGGATTGCCAACGCACCTGTGTTCCATCGATAAACCCAGCCGACAACGTTGTTCTCATCGGCTGCAATCAAATTGGCGATAGCGACGCCTTCGACTTTATCTTCATTCACTATCTTTTAAACTTCCTGCAAATGGGCGTTGCGGATAGCAGCTTGGGCTTCAAAAGTGTTTGCTGCTGCGCCATGCCGGTTTTCGTTAATATCGGTTTTCTATTGTTCCCCGCGGTTCCGATATTCACACTGGAAGAAGTCAGCTCCCGTGTTCTCGATTGATGTAATGGCTCAAATCCGGTGGTCTGGCTTCGTGGTGGCTTCCACGATCGCCAGAACCTCGAAGGGGTCAAAGCCGATGGCGCGCGCCAGAACGACCAGTTCGACGACGTCGACCCGGCGCTGGCCGCTTTCAATGCGCGCCACAAGGGATTGATGGCACTTGAGCTTGACCGCCAAGTCCTCCTGACCGAGGCCCGCCTTGATGCGGGCGTCGACCAATGCTTCGCAGAGTGCCATCTGTCCCGCGCTTCTGATTGTCTTTGCCACGCGTCACATACCTTTTGTGACGTCGCTAGCGGATGAAATCTGTTATCTAAAAAGTAGATATTTGAGTATGTTTTCGGCGTCTGGTTTCCATGGGCTGCAAGCCTGATGCTTCCTAGGTTGCCCATCAATTCCCTACCATTTGCAGAAACCGGGCATAGTCGTCGCTGACTTCGCGCGCTTCCTCGAAGGCGCGGGCGCGTTCGCTGTCGAGGCAACGGAAGTAGCTCTGGATATCCTGGATGTAGTCTTCGAAATCGCCACGGATGATGTCGGCATAGTCCCGCACTGCCTGCGAATCGCTTGGCACGAAAGGACGGGATGGCGCGAAGCAGGATTCCGCCAAAACCGGCCCGGGAACGCAGATCAGAAGGACCATAGCTTGCAATGGGAGCAGGCCTGTCAACCTTGGGTTTCTCAAACCTGTTATCTCCTTGATCGCGGACACTGGCCGTGACTAGTGTTTGCGCAACCAAACTACAGCTAAAGCACGATATTACATCTTGCAGTTGATAGTATACTATCGTAACTCTGGGCTTCAAGTGGGAATGCCTAGGGTCGCGCCATTGGAGAAAGCGTGAGCCGGGCCATGAACTGGGACATCGAAGCACCAAATGTGGTTACGGAAGCCAGGTTCCGCGAGCTCGTGGAAAGCGGCTATAGCGCAGAAATCCTGTGCCAGGAGTCGGCACATAAGAAAGGCCCCAGCTATTACGGGGTCTGGATCATGCGCGTTGTCTCTGATGACGGGGTGGAAAAGCTCCTCGTCACCGCCCGCACGCGGACGACCTACAACGATATCAAGATCCGCGAGTTCAAGACGATCTCCGGCGTGGTGTCTTTCTTCATTGGCCTTGGGTTTGCGCAAGTCGACCTGCCGCTTGAGGCTGGTACAAGCCGTACGCACAAACTCGCGCCGTCAGACAAAACCCCATCAGACAAGGGCGCTGACACCTAACCTCATCTGCCTCTGGCTGGTCGCAGCACCTGCCTCAGCGCAGATGGTCCTGGTCATGGAGAGCGACGGCTCTCTGACCCCATCCCGGTCTCAGAGCAGTTTTGCCCGGAACTACAATGACGGCGTTGGTCAGGGATCGGCGTCCGATGGTTTGGCCATTTTCGGTGAGACTGAAGCAGCTTCCGAGCCTGACGCGCTGAGGTTTGCAGCGTTTGCCCAGCCAGCCCCCTTGCCCCGCGCAGACGTGCTCTCGGGCATAGAGGCAACAGCCCTGCGCTATGCCGGCCATCCCGGTTTGCGCCGCGCGGGACTGTCCGTCACGGATTGGCTGGCTCTCTACCGCGCCAATATCGAGGTGGAAAGCGCCTACAGACAGGATGCGATCTCACACGCGGGCGCCATTGGCCTTGGTCAGCTTATGCCCAACACCGCGCGCGACCTCGGCGTCGACCCGGGCGATCCACAACAGAACCTTGACGGTTCTGCTCGCTACCTCGCGATGATGCTGGAAAGCTTCGGCGATCCGCATCTGGCGCTTGCGGCCTACAACGCTGGGCCGGACGCCGTGCGCCAACACGGCGGCATTCCCCCTTACCGAGAAACCCAGAACCACGTGGCCCGCGTCATGGCCGTTGTGGCCCGATTGGAAGGATCAAATTCATGAGACAGATTTCAAACCTCTTTGTTGCCTCGCTGGTGCTATTCCTGCTGATTGCCGAACCCGCCCTTGCGCAAAGCATCGATCTCTCCCCGATCCAAAGCTTGTTGCAGGGCATTGTCGATGCGCTCACCGGACCCCTTGGCGTGGTCATCGCCACACTCGCGGTCCTCGGCGTTTTCTTGAGCTGGTTTTTCAACATCATCGACCTGCGCCAGGCGCTCTGGGTTCTCGTCGGGATCGCCGGTGTCGCGGCCGCCCCCACCATCGTTGCCGCGGTCTTTGCCGGTGGCTGAGCGCTCGCCTCTCTTCCTCGGCCTCGTGCGTCCGCCCAAGCTTCTGGGCCTGCCCATCATGTATGCGATGGTCTGGCTTTTCGGCTCGGTGCTTCTCTTCGTCTGGGTCCAGCACATCGCTGTGCTCGTTCTCGCCGCCCTTCTCTATCCGGTGCTGTGGAAGGCCGCAGATTGCGACCCGCGCTTCATAGATGTGATGATGACGGCCCTGCAGGAGACACCGCCCACGCGCAACAGGTCCATCCATGGCGGGGACAGCTATGCCCCGTGATGAACCCCGCAACGAGGCTCTCGACCTCCGCACGATGACGCCAGACTGGTATTCGCGCGAGACCCGACTTGCGCATATGCTGCCCTATGTGAGCCTCGTCGACGACCAGACCGTGCGGACCCGGGTCAACGAGCTCTTCCGCTGCATTCGGCTCGAGGGGATCAACAGCTACACGACCGACGATGCCTATCTCGACAAGGTGACGGCGCTTTTTGCCCGCATCGTCGCGCAGCTCGGGCCGGAATTCAGCTATTACGTCCACAAGGTCTCCAAGGCCATCAAACCTGATCTCGACCCGATCCGTGAGGACAGCTTCGCAGGCGAGGTTGACCGGCGCTGGCGCGCGAAACTCGAGACCAGCGGGCTCCGCGACAAAACACTGACGCTCACCGTCATTCACCGCCCGCCTCCGAAAAGCCTCCTGCCGTTCCTCAGCCGCAGCGCGCCGGACCGACTGAAGGAGGAGACCCGCAAACGCCTGCAGCGCTTGGGCGAGGCCGTGAACGTCTTCCTTTCGGGGCTTACCGAGCTCAAGCCGCGCCTGCTGTCAGCCGGATCGGGAGAGTTGGTGGGATTTTTGGGCGCGCTTAACACGGGCACCGAGCTGCCGCTCTACCCGGCCAACACCTACGGCTTTCTGTCCTTCAACGTCGCCAATACCCGCGTGACGATTTACGGCGACCATTTCGAGCTTTCCGAGGGCGTCGTGGGCCACCGCTACGGCAAGAGCTTCACCATCGGGGAATACTCGGAAGGCACCTCCTGCACCATGTTCGACATGCTGAACCTGCCGGTCGACATGATCGTGACGCACTCCTTCACGCCGATCAATTCGAACCTCATGGCGGGCCGCATCAAGCGGCAAAAGCGCCAGATGCAGGCCAGCCAGGACGCAGCCCTCTCGCTCCTGGAAGCCCTCGACATCGCCGCCGATGATCTCGAGGCCAAGCGCCAAAGCTTCGGCGAGCATCACATGGTGGTGACGCTCTTTTGCGACACGCTCGAAGAACTGCAAACCCTCAGCGCCGAGATCGTGAACGCCGCTGCGACCGAGGGCGTGAAGATGATTGGCGAGCGGGTCGCGGCCAAGGCGCATTACCTCAGCCAGCACCCCGGCAACCAGCCAAAGCGCGTCCGCGCCAGCGCCGTCACCAACCGCAACTTCGCGGATTTTGCGGCCTTCCACCGGACACAGCTCGGCAAACCTGCAGCACTTACCCCCTGGGGCCGGGTCGTCACCTATCTGCCCACGCCCGAGCAAAGCGCCTACCGGTTTTCCTATCACGAGCAGGGATCGCCCGACAAAGAACCGACCAGCGGCCATACCCTGATCATGGGGCGGCCCGGGTCGGGCAAATCGGTGCTGTCCGCCTTCCTGATGACCCAAGCCCGTCGAGCAGGGGCGCGGATCTTCGTCTTCGATTACCGTCTTGGCATGGAGATGGCGGTGCGCGCCAATGGCGGGCGCTACGCCTCCCTGAACGCCGGCCAGCCCACGGGTCTCAACCCGCTCTGGACCGAGACCGATGCGCGCGGCACCGCCTGGCTCTCGGATTGGCTCACAACCCTGCTCTACCGCGCCGACAAGCCCCTGACCCCGGCGCAGACCAACCGCATCCAGGAGGTCGTGCGCCAGAACGCGCAGGCCACCAATCCGGCCCTGCGGAACTGGCGGGATTTCGCATCGCTTTTTGTGTCCACCGATGATGGCGGCGATCTGCACCAGCGCCTGCTCGAGTGGACCGAAGACGGCCGCTATGGCTGGATCTTCGGCCAGAGCCTCGAAGACACGTTCTCGCTCAAGGGCGATGTGGTGGGCTTCGATCTGACCGGCATTCTCGACAGCGAGGCCGACAAGGAGCGGATGGCGGTCCTCTCCTATCTTTTCCGCCGGGTCGAACGCGAGATCGAGGATCGCCGCCCCACCATCATCGTGATCGACGAGGCTTGGAAGGCGCTCGACAACGCGTATTTCGCCGAACGGCTGTCGAACTGGCTGGTGACCGCGCGCAAGCAGAACACCGTCGCCGTGATGATGACGCAATACGCAAGCCAGCTCGAGCGCACCCGGACCGGCAAGACCATCGTCGAGGCCGTGCCGACACAGATCCTGCTGCCCAATATCCGCGCACAGCCTGCGGACTACGCCATGCTGAACCTCACGGAGAAGGAGCTCGACGTCCTTCTCAACACGGGCAGCAACAGCCGCTTGGCGCTCATCCGTGACGATCAGGGCTCGATCGTCGTCGATGCCGATCTGAGCGCTCTTGGGCCCAATCTCACCATCCTTGGCGGCATGGAAAAGGGCGAGGCGCTCGTCGGCGCCGATTATCGCGACCGCCCGGACTTCTGGAGGCTTTCATGATCCGTATTCTTATCGCTTTGGCTGCGCTCGGCGCGCTGGCTTCCTGCGCCCAGTACCAGGAACCGCAGGCGAACTGCTTCACATTCCTTGCGTCCACGGCACCCGTCGCGCCCGATTGTGACTTCACGCCCCTTGGCACCCCGGAGGGCGACATTGAAGTCTAGCCTGCCTCATATCCTGGCACTTTGCCTGCTGCCTGGTCTCGCCTTGTCTCAAGGTGTGCCGACCAATGACAATGGGCTGACCGCGCGTGACATCGTCGAGACCGGCGATCGCGAGGCTGACTTGGCCCTTCAGGCCGACAAGCTCGCCGTGCGCGAACTCATCGCGGAGATCGAGCGCGAACAGCTGGAAACCCTGCAACGCATCCTCGATGCCCAGACCAGCTTCGGCGGTCAGGGCTTGCCGGCTATGGTCTCGGGACTGGAAAGCGGCAGCGGCGATCCCGACCGCGCCGTGGAAGCCGTCTATGGCACGGGCGAGATCGACCCCAATCCCGGCGGTGCGCAGATGTTCGGGGATGCGGCAGAAAACATAGAGCAGCTCATCATCCGCGTGGCTCAGGAGACCAGCGGCTTTGCGGGTGTTGGCCGCGCAGGGCTCTCGCCTGTCCAGTGGCGCGCGTTGCTGCAAGCGCTGATCTGGCAGGAAAGCCGGTTTACGATTGGTGCACGGTCTCCCGTCGGCGCCTATGGCCTCACCCAGATCATGCCTGGCACGGCCAGCGATCTCGGCATCAACCCAGAATACTATGACAGCCCCTACCTGCAGGTGCATGGCGGCGCGCGCTATCTCGCGACCCAGCTCAACACATTCGATGGCAACATCATCAACGCCCTTGCGGCCTATAACGCCGGACCCGGCCGGGTTTTCGAGTATGGCGGCGTGCCACCCTTCCGCGAGACCCAGCACTACGTGTCGGTCATCCCTGAACGCTATAACCTCTATTTGACCCGTATCGGCGGGATCGATGCGCTTGGCACGATCGACCCCGCGCTTCTGGCCAATGCCAACCTCTCGCTCACCGGTCATGGGGCGGCCTTTTATGGCAGCAACTCACCAGCAGCGATCCGCCAAGCCGGCCTGCGCATCCGCGACATCGTCGAACGAATTTCCGAGACTGAAGACGTGCAGGAGAGCGTCGCACTCAACACCTATGCCCAAGCCGAACTCGTGCGCCTCGTCGCTGCACGCATCCGGCTTCAGGCGGCACGCACCCGCGTCCTTTCTGCCGAGGAGCTGGCCCAGGCCAGCGCCCGCATGGCCGAAGGCGCGTTCATGGATTTTACGATCAGGGTGATTGAATGATGGGACATCTGCTCTTGAGGACAGCTTTGGCCACGACACTTGGGATCGGTCTGCATCTTGGCGCCCTATCCCCTGCCCTCGCGCAAGGCGTGCCCGTCGTCGACACCCAGAACATCGCGCAAAACATCCAGCAGCTCCGGCAGATGATCGAGGACGAGATTCTGCAAAACGAGCAGCTGACGCAGCTCCGCGAACAGCTTGCCACGCTCACGGACCAACTCGCGGAGCTGCAAAGAACCTATGAAGCGCTCACCCGACTTGCCGAGCTTCCCGAAATCATCCGGACGGAAATGGAAGACGAGTTGAACGGTCTGCTCGACCAGGAGTTCGGGGACATCCTCGCCACGATTGAGGCGATCAAGACGGGGGATTTCTCGGGCCTCTCTGGCTCCGGCGCAGGCGAAATCGAAACCCAGATGGACCGGGTGCTGGCCGACCTCGGCTTTGACGAGGACACACTCTCGGAAATGGCCACCAGCGGCAATCCTGGGGCCAACCGCGTGGCGACGCAGGCCACCACCGGTGCGCTCGTCTCGGCGGCGGCCCAGAACAGCTATGACGATGCCGGCCAATCGCTCGAGCGGGTCGACCGCCTTGTCGGGCTCATCGACGACATGGACGAACTCAAGGAAAGTATCGACCTCAACACGCGCGTGACAGCGGAACTCGCCATTGCGCTGGTCGCCATGTGGCAGCTCGAAGCGATTCAAACCGTGGGCGACGGCACGGGCGGCGTGATCGATGCCGCCACCATCGCCGAAGAGCAGCGCTTCATGGATTTCACCTTGCCGGACCTGCGGGCAGACTAAGGCGTTTCGAAATTGATCCCCAAAAATAAATATCGGTTTTCGCGTTCGAGCGCAGCGAGAGGCAGCGAAGAACCGATTCAACTCATTTCGAAACGCCGAGCGGGGGCATGATTGGTGGCGACTGAACAAGAAATCATCGAGGAAGAACTGGTCTACGGTGCCCTGCGCCGCGAACGGCTCTGGCAACGCCTTGGCCTGATGGGTCTTGTCTTCGGTATCATCGGCTGTCTGAGTGCCGCGGCTGTCTCGATCCTCGATGTGGACCCGCCCCCCGTCGTTGTCCCCTATGATCCCGCCACCGGCTTTGCACTCCCCGAAGCCTCGGTGGGCACCTCCTCGGTGACCGCCAACCAGGCGATCATCGAGGCGGAGGTGTTCCGCTATGTGACCGACCGGGAGGTCTATAACCAGCTCGACAACGATCTGCGCATCCGCAGCGTCCTGCGCCACTCGGACGGGGCTGCCGAGAGCGGGCTCCGCCAGCTCTGGAACAGCGCCAACGAGAATTACCCGCCGACGGTCTATGGCCCCAATGCCCGGCTCGACGTGGAAATCCTCAGCATCAACCGGATCGGAACCAACCGCGCGACGGTCCGCCTGCGCAAGCGCCTGACGTCCATTAACGGCACCCAGACCGGCCTCTTCACTGCGATGCTTCTCTTCGAGTTCCGCCCGGAGACCCGCCGCTCCATAGACGAGGTCTGGACCAATCCGTTTGGGTTCACCGTGCTCGAATATGCCATCCGCTCCGACAGATTGGAGAACTGACGTTGTTGTTTATAAGATCGCTTATTTTTGTCATTGCCCTGTTGCCCGGCCTCGCCTCTGCCGAAGCCATCCCGCGTGGCGGTCCCAACGACAGCCGGGCGCGCTTGGCCACCTACCAGGAAGGCCAGGTCTACCGACTCAGCGTCTCGCTCACCCATGTCACCACCATCGAGTTTGGGATCGGTGAAAGCATCCGCTCGATTATCGCGGGCGACACGGAAGGGTTTGAGATCGATGGCGTGCCGGGGGGGCAGGCCTTCGCAATCAAGCCCGTCGCGCGCGGCGTCCATACCAATGTGACGGTCTACACGAACACGCGCAGCTACTATTTCAACGTCGAAGAGGTCCGAAGCCCGACCTTCTACGTCGTGCAGTTCCGCTATCCAGACGACGCTGCGCGCCCGACCCGGGCCATCGCGGCTCAAGCGCCGAACTACAATTACGGTGCCAGCGCACGGACCGCGTTTACGCCAACGCGCATCTGGGATGACGGGACGTTCACGTATTTCGCGTTTCCGCGGAACGCACCTGTGCCAGCGATCTTCCGCTACGCAGGCGGCCGTGAACGCACGGTCAACATGCAAACCCCTGAGGACGGCGTAATCCGCGTCACCGGGGTGAATCGCCAATGGGTCCTGCGACTGGGCGAAGAGGTGGTCTGCATCGAGGCAACACCGCCCGCGGAGGTGGCCTCATGACCGATACGGAGAACACTGAGCTGGAAAAGCGCCTCGCCGCCCTTGAGAAAGGCAGTGCCCGCGCCCCCACGGCGGCACAGCGCCGGTCGCCCCTTCTCGCGCTGATCGTGGTTCTCGTCATCGGCGCGGGTGGTGCCCTGCTTTATCTCCTCTCACAGCCCGACGAAGAGGAAGCCTTGCCGACGGCCACCCCGGACGTCTTCCAAAACGAGGGGGACGGCTTTGGCACCATCGAGACCTTGCCCCCGCCCGAGCCCGAGGTGGTGTTCGTCGCACCCGATCCGGTCGAGCCCAATGCCGAGCTTCTGGCGCAGATCACCGCCCTGCAGGCCCAGATCGAAGAATTGCGCAACGCTCCCGAACCGGTCGTCGAGGAAGACACGGCCGCCGCAGAGGCGATCGACGCGCTGACCGCTCAGATCGCTGCGCTGCAAGCTGCATCGGAAGCCGCACAGCAGCGCTTCCAAGATGAACTGACGGCGCGGGATCGCAGCCTCGAGCAATTGCGCATGGATCTGGAGCTGGTCCAACTCGAAGCCAATCGCCCGCAACCCGCCCCAGCCGGGCCCTCGGAAGACGAGCTGCGCGCACGCGAGCAAGAGCGACTGCGCCGCGAGGAAGAAGCCCGGCGCATGGCCGAGCTGGAGCGCCGCGCCGCGGAGGAACGCGCCTTTCAGGAGCGGCGCATCGCCTCACCGACCATCGCCTTTGGTGGCACGTCCGGAGCGAATGAAACGGCTTTGACCGAACGCACCTTCGGCGAGGTGACGGATTTCGTGCTGAACGGTGCGTTGCCCTCCACCGTGACGCAGGCCGAGGTGATCGCCAATCCCTCCAACACCATCGTGCAGGGCACCATGATCCAGGCCGTCATGGAAACTGCCCTCGACAGCTCCCTGCCCGGCCAGACCCGTGCCGTGGTCTCGGAAGATGTCTACAGCGTCGATGGTGCGCGCCTCCTGATCCCCCGCGGCTCCCGTCTGATCGGACGCTACCGCGCCGGTGTCGATATCGCGCAGCGCCGCGTCACCATCGCTTGGGACCGGATCATCCTGCCCGCGGGCCAGACCGTCCAGATCAGCTCTTTCGGGGGCGATGAACTGGGTCGCTCCGGTGTCACCGGTTTCGTGGACACGCGCTTTGCCGAGCGTTTCGGGTCGGCCGCCCTGATCTCGCTGATCTCCGCAGCACCCAGTGCCGCCGCCTCCGAGGTCCAGGATGAGACTGCCGCCGACGCTCTCGAAGACGTTGGCGATGATCTGGCAGATGCCACGGACAGCGTCATAGGCGATTACCTCTCCATCGGCCCCGTCATATATGTCGACCAGGGCGCCCGCGTTACTGTCATGGTCGACCGCGATCTGGAGATATTCTGAGCCCATGTCGCTGAGCTATCTCGAAACCTCGCTCGACCGGATCGACGCCGCCGCCCGCGACGATGTCATCGAGATCTGCATCAACCCCGACGGGACCTGTTGGGGCGAATTCCAGGGCGATCACTTCATGCGCGCGCTGGATCAAAGGCTGACCGGCGTTCAGGTCAGGGACCTCGGCAACCAGATCGCCTCCTCGGCCAATACCACGATGAGCAAGGACCACCCCATCGTCTCGGTCTCGATCACCTATAAGGGGCGCCCGATCCGCGCACAGGTTATCACCCCGCCTGCCGTTCTAAACGCCATGTCCATCAGCCTGCGGTTTTTCTCGAGCCTGCCGCTTGAGGGGATCTCGCTCGATTTCCTCTACGGAAAAGAGCGCAAGCTCGAAGACCTGCGCGTCGAAAAAAAGCGCGTCTTGCGCGCCGTGGTGGCCGCGGGTTTGATCGATGATGCGCTCGCCTTCTGCGTCGAGAACAAACTCAACATGATCGTCTCGGGCGGCACCTCCACCGGCAAGACCGTGGCCGCGCGTAAGATCCTCTCTCATGTACCGGCCGAGGAACGCATCGTGACCATCGAAGAAGCCGCCGAGCTTTTGCCGACCCAGCCAAATGCCGTGACCCTCATCGCCAATCGCGACGCAGAATTCCAGACCGCCGATGTGCTTCTCACCGCCACGCTGCGCATGCGCCCCGACCGGATCATCCTGGGCGAGGTGCGCGGCAAGGAGGCGATGACCTTTCTGGAAGCAATCAACACCGGCCATGGCGGGTCCATGACCACGCTGCATGCCGAAACCCCGCAACTCGCCGTGCAGCGGCTCGCGATCGCGGCGCTCAAGACCGAGATCCCGATGACCTATACCGACATGATCCAGTACATCGAGAACTCCATCGATGTGATCATTCAGGCCGGTCGCCATGACGGCAAACGCGGCATCACCGAATTCTACCTCCCCGGCGCAACTGAGATTGGAACTTCCCCATGAAAACCTTTGAATATGACATCCTGTTCTTTCCGGTGAAGAAGCAAAAGGACTACGACGAGGTGCGACGTGCTTTGAATGAGCGCGGCGCGGAAGGGTGGGAGGTTATCACCGCCGAAGCCGGCGACTACGGCTACACCACTTTCTTGAAGCGTGAGACTGGTACAATGAAGGCGGCATCGGAATGACACGGGCTATTGCAGTCGCTGGCCTGCTCTTGATCTTTGGCACAACTGCTGGCGTAGCCGAGCGGAACCTGATCCCGACGCTCGACAACCACCCAAATGTTTGCCCAGACCAGCCACCTGAGCCGAAGTGGATGCAGAACATCAATGTGCGCGAATCCTATAAGCGCCTTTTGATCCAACAGATATATCGGGCTCAAAGCATGGAGCGCGTCGTAGACTCGCAAAACTGCGACTGTCCCACACGGTATCCAACTTGGGAGGACGCCGTACGCTTCTACACAGAGCGCTATGCTTCATCTAAATACTGGGACGTTGTAGAAGCGACGTCCGAATACCGACGACAGGCAAATGAACTGCGCCGCGCCGCCATGCCAATCTGCGTAGCAGCTGGCAACTGGTAGCAATCCATGAGTGTCGTCACCTACTTCGTGGAAACGTCCGAAGGGTATCTAGATACCGCTGCCGAAACTCAGTTTGGTGCGGTCGCAGCAACGGTCGGCACGTTGCTGGTTCTGGGCACAACACTGGTTGTCATTCTGGTCTTCATCAACATGATCTACCAGTATCGCGCCATGGACGGCCGAACTGCCTTTTGGCTGGCCGTGAAGGTCGGACTTATAGGGGTCTTCGCGGCCAACTGGGTCCAGTTCAATGCGCTTGCCTCAGCAATACTGAACGGAATTGACAGCATTGCCGGGGCACTTGTGGCTTCTGTCGGCGGCGGATCACCTGGTCCGTCCGGTACCTTTGCAGAGGAATTTGACGAACTGATTGCAGCGCTCGGGGACTATCTGAATGCTGCGGGATCTGAGCTGAACTGGATGGCGGGTGCCTTGCTTGACACACTTGGGGTTCTGCTGCTCTCGATTCTTGGCGGGTTGGCGGCGTTCATTGTTGTGGCGTCCCGGCTCATGATCGCTCTGCTAATTGGCATTGCGCCAGTGATGATCTTCTTGACCCTGTTCGAGGTGACCAAGGATTATTTCGCGCGCTGGTTATCCGCGCTCATTTCATTCGCGATGTATCCGATCGTCGTCGCCGGAGTGTTCGCGACGATCACGGGGGTCTCTCGGGCGCTTCTTGCCGAGCTTGGCGACCCGGAGGGAGCCTCGAACATAGGGGCCCTTATCCCATTTTTCATGATGGTGCTGATGGCAAAGGGTTTCATCATAGCAACGCCTTTCTTGGTTCGGGCGATTTCCGGAAACATCATGATGCCAGCACTCTCAGCCGGGTTCGGGGGAAGCTATGCCTTCGCCAGAGGGCTTGCAGGTAGCCAACAAGTTTACAATCGCTATGCCATCGGTGGCGCAACTGGGGCTGAATACGCAGCCCTTCGAGCGCGACAATTCTTCGGCGTGCAAGCCTTGCCGAGCCGGCCAAATACTGCTGGAGGGCCAACTGCGGCTCGTCCGGGTGACGCAACCGGAACAGGCGCCCGAATGCTGGCACAGCTTTCGAGACTTGGTAGGTTGGGCAGGCGGTGACAGCCAGGTGCCAAAAACTTGCCAAAACTGCAAAGGTTTCGCCGCGGGTTTTTGTCATTGCTAAACGGTTGATCCCTCGCGACACAAGGCACGTGGCCAAACACGACCGTTTCTGCCACAGGCGGAATCGACAATTTTAGCACCGTGCCACGGCCCTGCGCATCGCCCGATTGCCAACTGGCTCAGGCTCTTCGCCGGGGTGTTGCCCTTCACCTTTCCAGTCGTCTGACCAAAGCCAATCTTCGAAATAATAGAGCCAAAGGTAAGTCCACGGAATGATGGTTTGGTCGATCCGCTTCCGCGCGTCCCATTCCCTGGCACCTGGAAGATAAAGACAAAGGCGCAGCGGATCTCTGTAGACGTGAGGCAAAGGACGCCCTGCCGCCAGCAACTCCAGATCCGGGTCGTCTATCTGAACACCGGGCGTTTGACCCGGCTAAAGCGTGATAGTGGCAAGGTAGGAGCGCGCCAAGGCGGTCGGTTGTATAGGCTCTTGCCATGTCAATTTGTTTGCGCGGACCTGCCCCACACCACTGATAGCCGGGCTTGCCTTCAGGAACAGCAGCTGCTGCGACAGGGTCAGGTCGTATTGCCCGCCTCGTCCTATCATCAATCACCGAAGAACGTATTTGTGGGCACGGTCGTTGATGCTGCGACCTTCGATGTCGTCAGCCCGACCACAGGTGCGACAGAAAGCAGACCCGATTTGCGACCATCCGACACCGCATTGACGCGGTTGCCGAGAACCCGTCCGGTGACACCGGAACCGAACGAACGCTCCATGTTCAATGACACACGGTCCTGACCAACAGCATCGCGAAGGACTTCAAAGTCGGACAGAGTTTGTGCGTGCCACGCATAGAATGCTGGTGCCCGGCGTTCATCCTTGTTCCAATTGTCGGCGAAGTTTTCCCCGTTGGTTGTCTCGTTCAGGATGGCATAGCCCCGCCGTCCGTCCAGAATGGGGCGGTCGATGAAGTGCGGCATCATCCGGATCGTTTCGACCAACAGATCCATTTCGTCATGGAAGACGTGGTTGCGCACGCAATAGGCATAGGTCTGCATCGCAAGGGTGGTAATGATAACGGAAATCGGGGCCACGTCTTGCGTGTTGTTCTGATAAAAAACGTCGCGGTGCCGTTTGAGCAATTGCACGATGCGGCGCAGGATGCCTTTCACTGCTTCTCGGACGGGGAACGGCTCCACCGTCGCCTCGTCCCGCTGCATGGCGATAAACTTGCCCACAAAGGTAGGCCGGAGTGCGGCGCGCTCATCGAACAGGGTCTTGTAGGCCCGCGGGTTTGTCGGATGCCATTCCTTCAGAGCCCGGTCGGGCACCAATTCGCCCCGGTTGCCGCAGACCGGGTTTGCTATCGTCGGGGATAGTTCGAGGTGGAAGTCCCCCGCATAGTTGAAACGCCAACAACGCTTTTTTTCTTCGAGAATGCGCACATAGGTGGCGTGTTCCTTGAGCCGGTTTCCAACCGCCGCCTTCAGGGTCGCTGGTGAGATGCCGGACGCGATACCTGCACAAAAGCAGATCAGATCGACATCGAATTCCCGCCGCCCGATTGGCTTCACGGCCGTTCCAAGCGCACTGGACCCTTGGAGATAGACCAGAACACTGACGAGTAGGGGATCAGTTGAACCGGACAGCCAATCTCCGACGGCACCATAGCTCTGGCGCGCACGATCAAACTGGGTTTCGGTGAGGTCCAGATCCTCGCCTATCTCGTCCAGGATGGTGAATATCTGCGTGCGCCGCCGAATATCACTGTCGGTCAGCGGCTGTCGCAACATCTGATTCATGCCGCTTTCTCCTTGAGTTGATAGACCGGCACGAAGGTATCGGCAGGCTGGGTGAAAAAGATCGGGGTCAGGTGGGGCTTTGCTTTTCGGGCTTCTGACATACCGAGGCCCTTGAGGCGGCCGATCTTCGTGGTGTCATCCAAGGTAAAAAACCCGCTCGGGACAGACGGCGAAATGCGGTAGATGCGATCCCCATCGTAAGGATGTCCCGTCAGAAGTTTTGCCATGCAGAGGGCGCCATGTGATTGCCCATCCGCGTAAAGGTTGAGGACTTTGAGGCCGAGTCCGGCAAACCCTGGACTTTCGGGCAGCATGTAGACTTCGTCCAGACACCCCAGGCTCAGAATGCGCAGGTCTGACGGATGCCACCCCAGAAGAGTGATGGCTTCGACGACAGCAATGGCTGTGGGATTGTTGGCCCATGTCCCGCCATCGGTCAGGCCAATATCATCAGCAGTGCGATGTCGCTTGAAATACGTAGGTGCCGCTGCCGTAGCCAGGGCGGCATCAAGCGCAGTCTTGCGATAATCGGTTTGCAGGCGTGTGTGATGCGCGGTCTTGTAGATATAAGGGCTGCGGAGATCGGCATCCCACGCCGGGATCACCAACCGGGTCTGTGATTGCCCGATCAGATCGTTGTTGAGAACGGCCTTGAGTTCACGGGCAAGAATTGCCGCATCGTGCTTTGGACCGACTACGTGCCGACCTGTGGCGGTGAGGGTGCGCCATGCCTGCCGTATCCTCCCCAGCGGTTCATCATCCGCATTGTCCTGACCGAAGATGACAGGCCCGCGACGCTCGTAAAGCTCGAGCAGTTCCTTTGCCGTGCGGCCGAGGCCAAGGCCGAGTGCGATGATGCCACCCGTCGATGTGCCTGCGATGAGATCGAAATAGCGCCCAATGGGCTGGCCCAGATCTTCCTCGAGCCCCGCGAGGAATGCAGCGGGCATCGTGCCCTTAATCCCGCCCCCGTCGATGGAGAGGATGCGACGTATCTGCCTGTTGTTCCCACCGTTGCTCATCCTAACATCCATTCCGCTTATGCCCTTCAGCCTTTCGGCGGATACGGGTCCTTGCCATAGGTGTTGCGCTCGCGGATGCGACCGTTCTCGCCGTGGATCAGCATCTCGCTGCCCTGACGAATGGCGGATTCCCGCGCGGCCGTGATGGCCTCGCGCTGCGTGCCGTGGACGGAAGACGCGCGGGAGTTACCCGCCCCCTTCACTGCCCAACCGCTTTCATGCGGCACAACATGCTAATTTTTCTTAGACATTTCAAGCCTCACGTGTCGATTTCGGTTGACGATGCGACAACCTTGTGTTAAAATGTATATAAAGAAATGGCGTTTATCAACCACAACAATAACCGCCGGGAGAGGATCATGTTCGGACAAAGACTCAGGCTTGCCCGCAAGCGGGCGGGTCTATCCATGCAAGCGCTCGCGGAGCGCGTAACCCCAAGCGTGTCAGCGCAGGCCATCAGCAAATACGAGGCGGACAAGATGATGCCGTCCTCGTCGGTGCTGGTCGGCCTCGGCAAGGCGCTCGGCGTGTCACTGGACTTCCTGCTCGGCGGTCAGGTCGAAGCTCTGGAAAGCGTCGAGTGGCGAAAGAACTCGACCGCCTCGGCGCAGGATCGCGCGATGGCGGAATCCATCGTCATCGAGAAGCTCGAAGACTATCTCGCCATCGAGGACATCCTCGATATGCACCCCGCTGAAGACCCCTTCGCCGCGCTGCGCGTGGACATGGTGGCCGATGAAGAGGCCATCGACGCCAAGGCGCGGGACGTGCGGCGCGAGTGGCAGCTTGGGATCGACCCGATCCCGAGTATGACCGCCCTGCTCGAAGACAAGGGACTCAAGGTCATCGAGGCCGATCTCCCGGAACGCATCAACGGGCTGGCCTGTCATGTCGAACGGGCGGAGGGCGCACCGACTGAGGTGATCATCGTCTCGCGGCACACCAATGTCGAACGCAAGCGCTTCAACCTCGCCCACGAACTCGCGCACCGGATCATCACCGAAACCGGCAATGCCGCACTGAAAAAGGAGCCCTCGATGCACCGCTTCGCGGGGGCGTTCCTCATTCCGCGTGAGCATCTGGAAGAGGAAGCTGGCCGAAACCGTCACGGCATGACCTGGATAGAGATCATGCGGCTCAAGCGCACCTATGGCGTCTCCGCCGCCGCGATGCTCGTGCGGCTCGGCCAGGTGGGCATCCTGTCGAAGAGCGCTGTGGAATATGCGTTCAAGACCTATGCGCGAAGCTGGCGGCGCGAGGAGCCGGAGCCTATCGGTCCAGGCGAGGGCTTTGCGGCCTTCGAGAAGCCGCAGCGCTTCGAGCGCCTCGTCTGGCGCGCGCTCGGCGAGGAGATGATTTCCCCCGTGCGGGCGGCGCAGATGCTCGGGCTCCCCTTGAGCGTTGTCGAACGCGACATCAGGGGGCCTCGTGACCAGTGACCTGTGTTGTCGTCAATGATGCGTCCTGTCTGATCGACTTGAAGAAGGGAGAGTTGCTGCACGTCCTGCTGCGGCTGCCCTATCGCTTCATCGTGCCCCTGCCCATCCGTGAGGAGGAGCTGCTCGATTTCACGGCGCAGGAATGGCGGATGCTCGAAGACGGCGGCCTCGCCACCTACGATCTGCCGGGGGAAGAAGTCGCGCGGGTTTTCGCTCTAAAGCGGGAACATAGCCGCCTGTCGGCCAATGATTGCTTCGCCCTCGTGACGACAACCTGCCAAGAAAACGGCATCCTCCTAACCGGCGACAACCTTCTACGCAAGGTCGCCACCGCTCGCGCGGTGCGCGTTCATGGCGTCCTCTGGATCATCGACGAGCTGCACGCCGCCGAAGCCTGCGATGTCGGGCTTCTTGTCTCCGCCCTGCAAATCTGGCGGGCGGATGAGGCGGTCTTCCTACCCCCCGCCGAGATCGACAAGCGGCTGCGCCGTCTCGGGGCATAATCTGAACAAGGTGGAGATGGCTGGACCCTGCCCACGACGTTCCGAGCGAAAGATCGAACGGTCATGCAAACCAGCCCCTTTTTTCGGCGTCAAAAAGCATCGTTTGTGACATTCAGCGTTACGGAAGCTACGCGCAGGTCGCCATGCCCGCCACCCTATCGCGCAACCAGCCTTTCACCATCCTCCTCTCGCAGCATCGCTTCCATGTCCTCCAAGCCATCGACTGCAGAACGCATCTGCGCCTCATCAGCTACGCTCGCTGCCTCTGCATCGGCGACCTGGCTTCCAAAATCCATCTCCATCTGGCGCTGTTCCTCGGCGATAACGGTTTGAACGACAGGCGCGGTCTTTTTTGGAGCGACGTCGGTTTGCTTTGACGTTTGGCTGCCAGCATCTTGGTGTGCGGTCTCCACAACGGCGTCAGACCCACCTGGTCCGTTCGAAGGCGGAGTCATCGGCATGGCGCGCACGCTCAACGGGAGATTGCCCTGCGATCCCCCTCCCCCCGGCTTCGGAAACGGCAACTCGCCCGTCTGTGCCGCGTGGATCGCCTTGAACAGCCGATCATCAAAATACTGGATCCGCTTTGCCCGGACCGGCATCTGGGCATCGATCACCATGACAATCTCGTCGAGGGGCAGACGGCGCGCTTCGTCTTCAGGCAACAACGAGCTCTCTTCAGTCCGGGTCGATTGGCTGCGGCCCTCGAAGGGGTTCTTGCCGATGGACTGGGACCGCGTGATGACGGTCTTTGTGGTCTTTCCGACAGCCTTGCTGAGCTCCTCGACCGTTTTCTCATCCGAGGGCGTCAGGTAGAGCTTCACGCCGGCATTGCCCTGCAGGGCGCGCCGGGTATTCTCGCCATAGATTTCATCGAGGGCGGGAATGGTTTGGGTGACCACAGCGAGGTGACCACGATAGGTCCGCAGCGTCTCGATGCTCTCGACCACGATCGGCATTTTTCCGAGGCGATTGAACTCGTCGAGCATGATCATTACGGGCCAGGGCTCATCCGGCCCCGGGTCCTTTTCCTGCATGGCGGAGAGGAGATCGGAGAAAAACAGCCGGATCAGCGGTGCGAGTGGCTTTACCATCAGCGGCTGGACCACGAGATAGACCGAAAAGGGCTTCTTGCGGATCGTCCGGAAATCAAAGTCCGAGACCGCCGTCGCCTCGTCGATGGCCGGGTTCTGCCATTGATCGAGCCCCGAGGTCATCAGGAGCGAGACGTATGAGGTCAGCGTGTCGTTGTTGGTTGAGGCCAGCCGGGTGAAGATCAGCTTGGCGGCCCTGTTGTCGACCTCATGGCCCCGCGCGAAGTATTCCTTCTGCTTGTTCCCTCCGGAGGCCGCGATGCGATAGATCTCGCCCAAGGTGGGGCGCTTGCGCTGGAACGCCAGCAGACCTGCCGCCACGAAGAGATCGATCCCGCCTTTGAGCAGGCCCTGCACCCGGTCATTGTCGCTTTGCAGGAAGAGCGTCGCCAGAAGCTGTAATTCCATCTGTTGGCGCGCGGGATCTTTCAGCTCGAAGATACGCAGGAGCGGGTTGTAGCGATGCGTGCGCTTGCCCTCCCAATCGGTGGGGGCAAAGCGATAGACCTTGTCGCCTTGAGCTGCGCGGTGCCGGGCCGTGGCCTCGAAACACTCGCCCTTCACATCGAGCGTCACGGCGGAGCCTTTCCAGGTCAACAGGTTCGGAATGACGAAGCCCGTGGTCTTGCCGCGGCCCGTGGGCGCCACGATCAGCGCATGGGGGAAGACCTTGGAGCAGATGTAGCTGGCGCGGGAGCCCGGCGGCCCCAGCTTGCCGAGGATGAACCCGGTGCCGGGCGCCCCGAAGAACCCATTGGCCTTCATCTCGCGCGCGCTCTGCCAATGGGTCTGGCCAAAGCGTGTCAGGGCGGACCCCGAGAGGGCGAGGCTCAGCATGAGGCCGGCGGCGGCGAAGCTGCCGATGATCAGGTGAATAAGTTGGGCGTCCTCCGGGCGGCGATCGAGGATCGCCATGTAGTTCTGCGCGATATAGGCAAAGTCGATCTCGGCCCCGAAGCCGAGATCCTGGTAGGTCAGCACCGCCGAGGCGAAGGTATAGCCCATGGCGGCGGTCACCAGCGTCACCAGCAAGACCCCTGTTGCGATCCGCGCTTTTCCCGTGGAGGCGCTCAATGGACCTGACCCCGCTCGGTCTCGCCATCCACGTCAGCGGTGCGGTGTTTTTCATATTCGGTGTCGGCAAGATCATCGACCACCTGGCGCAGGGCCTCCGTGTTGGCCGTTGCTGCATCCGATTGCAGATAGACCTTGGCGACATAGAGCCGGTCGAGGCGGTCCTCGAGAACCTTGTCCAGCGCATCGGCATCGCCGGATGTGAGCCGATCGCGTTGGCGAACGTCCAGCACCCGCGCGATCTCGTCGCGAAAGGCGTCCCGCTCCGCCTCGGTCTCGAAGGGCGCGGACAATTCCCCGGCCCGCTCATGGTCCAGGACACGCGCAATCTCGTCTGCTAGGCGGTCGGCACGGCCAGACTGCGAAGCAGTTTCACCGCGGGCTGCGAGGAGTGCGTCGCGCGTGCCAGAACCGAGCCCGTCGCGCAACTCGTTTTCGCGGCGGACCTGATTGATGACCTCCGTGTCGCGGATCTCGACGACGGCCGCATAGGTCGCGCCGAGCCCGCGGGCGAGGTGGGACGGCATGTCCGGATAGCGCGCGCGCAAGTCATCCGTGACAGCATCTGCAACAGGCGTGCGGAGGTCGCGTCCCTCCATGATGCGGTCGACCTCGCTGGTGATCTCGCTGGCGCGGGCCGCATCGGTGACGGTCTCCCTGTAGGGCTCAGACCGGTCAATCACATCGCCGGGGCGTGCGAGCAGGTCCGGGTGTGCTTCGAGATACGTGCGCTGCTCCGTCTCGATCCGGCGCTCCGCTCGCGATACAACCTCCCAATCCCGGTCCTCGATCTGCTGCGCTGTCAGACCGTCTGCGCGCATCTCCTGACGGATTGTCCCTTCCATCGCCCGCACCGCGTCCTCGTGATAGTGGAACCGCTCGCCGACCGCTTCCTCCTCCACGACACCATCCCGGCGCAGCACGTTCTCGCGCTCCAACAGCGTGCCAAGTTCCACATGCACACCGTTGAGAATGTCTCGCGCCTGTTCCAGATCGGCGCGGCGCTCGAGGTTGAGATCCCGCGCTTCGGCCACCTTGGAGAGATCATCTGCGATCCATTGATGCTCCAGCGCGGCGCTCGAGGCCCCCGTCTCGATCCGGGCCACCACTTCCGATGTGCTGATCCCGGTGCCGTGTAGTGCCGCGTCAATGCGCGATCTCAGATCGGGCTCTGCCAGACGCTCGCGCTGGCTGGCGTCGATATTGGCTTCGGAATAGATCCCGCCTTCCGAGGGGGTCTCTGACAGCGTGGATGATCGCAAACCGAGAGGCTGCATGTGCTGGACCTGCGTCTGGATCTCGATGAGACGTTTTTCCAGCACGGGACGTTCCGCGTCAGACTTCTCGGCGATCATGCCCTGCACCCGCGCGAGCTTTTCCGCATAGAGGCTTCTGAGATCCTCGAAGCTTTGATCCTCGGCCATATACACATCTCCTGTTCGGTCCACCTGCCCGCCATGCGCCAGCACCTCGCCCGCGCGGAAGAGTGCTGCGGCAATATCCTCGCGGGCCTCCCGGGAGGCCTCCGCAGCAAGCGAATGGTAGACGGTTCTGGTGTTGGCGATCTCCGCCAGCGTCCGGGTTAGGTCGGTCCCCACGCGTTCGCGCTCGCGGGGCGCGCGACCCTCTTCTTTCGCGGCGTAGACCTCGCTGGTCCGGGCTGGGTAATGCACAACCCCGCGATCCACCCGGCGCGTGGCTTCCAGCCGCACGCCATACTTCTCGGCCTCCTCGACCATGGCGAGGCGGAAGTCGTCATAGTTGAAGCGGTGGTTGCGCCCCAGAAAGAAGAACTCGCCTTCCTGCGAGCGGCGGTTCAGCACCAGATGCGCATGGGGGTGATCGCGGTCCTCATGCACCGCGATGATGTAATCGAAATGCCCCTCATCAGTCTGGAAGAACCGCTCGGCCACATCGGTTGCGATGTCGCGCACATCCTCCCCGCGCGTGCCAATGGGGAACGACATGAGCATATGGGTCGTCTGGCCCAGCTTGGGCTTGAAGCCCGCACCCCACCGCTTGGCAAAGCGCTCGGTGAGGTCCTTGATGTCGCCCGCCTCGAGCTTCGCCTTGCCATCCAGGAACCCGCTACTGTCGACGATATGGGTGGACTTGGTGGTGAGGTAGTCGAGCTGGTTTGCAAGCTGCGATTTGGTATGCGTGCCCCCGCCCCGGATCGCCTTGAAGACCGCTGGCCGATGCCCAGCTGACGCGCGCGCGAGCTGGGTCTGCTTGGCAACATGCAGCCCCTGCATCGAGCCCCGGACGCGGCTCCAGCCATCCCGGAAGACCTCGCCCGTGACGGCATGGACGGCATCATTCAGCCGCATGGGCAAACTCCCTCAGCGCGGCCGTGGCCTGCAGCTGCATCCCATCGCGACGGCGGCGCAGAAGCAGATCGATCTCGTCAGCGGAATCCAGGATGAACCGCGCCAGCCCGCGCATCTGCGCAAGGCGCAATTCGGTGAACTCGGCACTCGTGCCGCCCACGGCCCCCTGCCCCCGCCGGTTGGCCTGCGTCATCTGCTTGGCGATCTGCGCGACCCCATTGCCGACCTCGTGCAGCGAGGCGCGATAGCGCGCCATCTCTGCCGCCAACTGCGCGTCCGGAACGAACACCCCGCCTGCGGCCTGAATGAGCCGCCGCAGCCCCTCGGCCCGGCTCTCGATCCCCGCTTTCGCCAACACCGCGTCAAGGGCCGCAAGCTCCGCAGCCGTGACCTTCACACTGACCGCTGAGACCGGGATCGCGGCATCCGTCTGGCGCTCGACATCGGCTTTCAGGACGTAGCGCACGGCCCGCGATGTGACCTCGAAACGCTCGGCCAGCTCGGACGTCGGCACACCCTCCGCGGCCTCGCGGACGATCTGCATCTTCTCGATCTCTGTCAGGCGTTTTGTTCGGGACATGCGGAAGAAAGACCCCCTATTTCCTGCCACCTTCCACCAAGGCTGCTTCCACCTTACGATAATATACAAAACTGTCAATTATATACTTACGTCGCATTCAGACTCAGGCAGCCTTGGTGTCCGCTTCACGCCGCGGCCCGCAGGGACGCGGCTCTGCCGCCCTCACCACCAGGCGACCCACCTGTCCTAGGGGTCCCGTCCACCAGCCCCGCCCGAGGCTCTGGCCGAACGCCAAGTGTTCGGACGGAACCGCGGGCGGGCGCAAACCCCACCGACAGGGCGGACAGGCAGGGTCAAGGAGGGCCAGATTTGGCTTGCCAAATCTCTGCCGCAAAAACCGGGAGGCCCTGGCCGATAGGTTTTTGTGGATGGCCCCCTTGAGGCTGACTGGCCGGTCTGTCGCGGCCTGATCATTCCGGGCGGAGTGCGTCCGTTGAACGCGCAGGGACCGGCATCCCTGGAACAGGGACAGGGCCGCCCCAAGATCGTCCTGGGGCGGCCCATCCTCGTCAGAGGATTTAGTCCTGGGGATCTTTCGCGCTCGGTGGGAACATCACCAGCTCCGAGACCGCGACCGGGAAGTCGAGCTTGAGGCTGAAGAACTCCGAGCCGTCCCCGTTGCGAGTGTTGCGGAACATCGCACCCACGCGCTGAAAACGGGTGCGCTCCTGGCCATCGGTGTCGGTGAACTTGACGGGGACGGTGGCGACGTAGTGGTTGGTCATTTGGGTTACTCCTTGTTGCGATGGGGATCACCCGGCACGGGGGCAAGAGGCCCGGTCGCAAGCGCAAATGCGGAGGGTCCGCGGCCAGCCGTGGAAGCCGTATTTGTGCTTACCGAAGCGCGAGCTGAGGGCACGAACGGGCCGACCCCGTGCGATCCACATGCATAGCAAAAAGGAGTGACCCGGATGACCCATGCCATCACCCCGCCGCCACCATCCGCGTCCTCGTCCCGCCGAGCCTGGCCGGGGTGCTGACGGAGCCCGCCTGCGTGGATGCGATGTTCCGAAACACCACCGGAGGGACGCGCAAGTCTTCAGCCTCAAGTGCGACGTCTCGACCCCTCGCGTCTTGCCCCGCTGACGATGTGCGTGAGGTGCGCACCATCCCCAGCCCGTACCGATGCGGATGGGCCGCACGCTGACGGACCGGGTAGAGGGATAACGGTGCTGGCCGCCGCAGACTGCCGATCACGCGTGACCGACCGCACGCGCCATGAGACAGGACGAAAGGGCCGCGCCAAGCGCGACCCCCTCTCTTCAATCCTGCGCAGTCTTCTTCGCCGGGTCCGCAACCCGCATGACCGTCAGACCTTTCGCTTCCGCCTTCTGCCCGAGGTTCAGCGCGACCCCGTTGCCGCCGAAGAGTACAACCCCCGTCGCCGCGAACTTGTCGTCCAGCATTTCGTCGTTGCACTTGAACGGTGCCGCCCGGCCATGTGCGGACCAGCGCGGATCGAAGCGCGCCTGCGCGACCCCGCGTGCCCGGGCCCACCGAGCCGCAATCATCTCCGCCCCGTGCTTGCCACCCTTGTGGCAGAGGAAGATGTCTTGATTGCGGTTCTGCTTGATCCGTTCGCGAACCTTGTCGAGCGTGTTGAAGATCACATCGACATCGGTCCAGACGGTGGCGCCTGAGACGATCAGGGGAACCCCCACGACTTTCGACTTCTCGGCGGTCTCGCGGTCGTGCTGCTCCAGGAGCTGCCGTGCCTCGAAGACCGCCCCGGTCTCT
Organism: Loktanella sp. M215; assembly: GCF_021735925.1. Lineage (NCBI taxonomy): Bacteria > Pseudomonadati > Pseudomonadota > Alphaproteobacteria > Rhodobacterales > Roseobacteraceae > Loktanella > Loktanella sp. M215. Next base: position 78,074 of record NZ_WMEA01000005.1, on the reverse strand, counting down.
TGCGCCCGGACGCTTGCGCGCGACCCGGCTGCCGGGATGAAGGCGTGGCCCGTCTCGATCTCGTAGCATTCCGCCGCTGCCTCGCTCATCACCTCGATGGCGCTGACAATCTCGCGCAACTGCAGGAAGCGCGCCTGCCCCTCTTCGAGCGCGGTCTCGGCGATTTCCGATCCGTCGTGAGATTTTGCCAGCGCGCCGATCTTGTCGGCGGTGCGGTCGACCTCTTTGCCAAGCGCCACCTTGCGGCGCTGCAGGATCGTGGCGAGCCCATGGGCCAGCGGTTCGATTTCTGCCTCAAGCCCGGTTCCGCGCAGCTGACCGAGCAGAGCCTCGAAGCTCTCGCGGATGATGTGGTCGGTCAGGATGTGATCTTCCGGGATCGGCAGGTGGGCGTCCTTCTCGGTCAGTCCGAAAAGCTCGATGGTCTCGTAGGTGTTCGCAGTGTCGTAAGCCATGTCTGGTCTCCAGTGTTCGGTTGCAAGGCCACCACGTGAGTGTGGGGGCATGGCCGAATGCCTGGTTTCCGAATCTGCCCGGGTCAGGGACGGCGCAGCCGCCGGCTTGCCGGGCGCAAAAGTTTTCCGCGCGCAGCACCCGACACACGCGCACCCTCACGCACGGGACCGCCCCAAGCCACCCGCTCCGCCCTCGCTGAAAAGTTTTGCGATCCTTGACGCGGGCTGATTTGGGGGCCATCCGGAGGATATGCTTCCGCACTCATGTGTGTGTGTTTTGACGGTAGGTTTGCCCGACCCGAGCAGGCAAACGGCCCGACCGGACGCGGGAGACGGATGGAGCGGCGGGATCGTTTTGGCCTCGGGCCAAAACAGACCAGAGCGCAATCCGGCGGAGCGGCCGGGGAGGGACGTGCTCGCGAGGCGGGCAAACCGGGATGCCGGGTGCGACGCCGCGGTGAGGCCGCATGGCCGAATGCGCGACGGACCGAAGGGCCGTTCTCCCCTGCGACACGCGAAGCCGAGCTGGGGAGGCCGCAAGGCTTAGCCCAAGGTTGATGTGCTGGCGACGCCGCTGCCGACTATACGGATTACTTGTCCAAGCATTCGACGTGATGGGCGGGAAGTCGTCATTCACAGCTAGTGCAAGCCGAAAAAGCTCCACTTCAAAAGCCGTCATTGGTGCGCTTGCGGCCCTAATGCGCCGAACACCTTGGTGAGCGATGATTCATGGATGATTTACCCGGCTGAACAACTAATCTAGCTTCACCCTAGAATTGCATTCTAAGGTGGAAGACTTGAAGAACTAAGGCTTATCCCTTTCAGTCCGGTCGGCCTACATGTTGACGCGGCGCAGAACTTCGCGCCGTTGGGTTGAGAGGTTGCCCGCATCAGTTTTGAGTGCTTCGCTGATTTACGGGTGGCGGCTTTTGTGGGGAACGAGGGCCTTCAGGCCCGCAGCTCAACGAAATCGCGATATGTCGCGGGACCGAGACCAACACCGATCCCGAGCAGCGTGTCGAATGCGCTGCGCATGTGTCGCCGTCGGTTCCAGCGGAACACGAATTCGTCCAGATAGCGTTGCAGATGGCGCTTTCTGAGGCCGTGGAAGACACCTTTTGCCCACGCTTTCAGGTTGGAGAACACGCGGTGGACCCAGTGGAGGATCTCGTGTGCCTTCTTGCCGCTGACGACCTTCGCCTCGTGCGTGTTTGCCGGAGGATTTTCGTAACCGAGCCAGCCGTCCGTGATGATGTGTGCGCCGGGTTCCACGACCTGACCAATGAACCCGTGCAGCGTCTTCGCCGCACCGTCGGGAATGTGCTTCATCCTGATCCGGCGCGGCTGACCGTCATCTGATAGCTCGACGGCACAGACGACAAACATCTTTCCGACGGGGCTGCGACCGCCCTTTGGCCGATCCGGTGGATCATGCCGGGACCGGAACGGCATCTCTGTCTCATCGATTTCAACGAGGTCTTTCAGGGGATTGCGTTCAGGATTGACCATGGACCGCCGCAGCTTTTGTAAGAGGAGCCAAGCTGTCTTGTAACTGCCGAGGCCAAGTTGGGCCTGAAGTTGCAGTGCTGACATGCCATTGGAATGACTGGTGATGATGTGCGCGGCGAGGAACCACGTTCGCAACGACAAGTGGCTGCTATGCATCACCGTGCCGGCCGTCACGGATGTCTGCCGCGCGCAACCGGCGCACTCCCAAGTCGCGCGATTTCGCTTGAGTGGCCAGCCCTTGCACGTCCCACAGGAGGGGCAGACGAAGCCCTCGGGCCAACGATGCTCCGCCAGATAATGCGAGCACGCTTCCTCGTCGGAAAACCGGGCGTCGAACGCCTGGCGGGACATAGGTTTGTCGTTTTTCCATCTGGCTGGCATGGGTGGAACAATACCAGAACACTTCGGGTTGGCAAGCCGCGTCGCCCTACATCATGTGCCGCCGGATCGAAGGGGATAAGCCTTTGAAGAACTTTTGGGATGGAGAGCTGGTAGGAAAAAAGGAGTTGCTGCGCCTGTTGACGCGCGACGGCAAGTGGCTGCGCTGGGAGGGTGAGAAGGAAGACCCGGACGACCCCAGCAAGAAACCCAAGGCCGGATGCAAGGATCAGGTCGACGAGGCTCTGTTGGCGGCGCTGCATTCAACCAATGTCGTGGTGCTGTTGGGGTCTGGGGCGTCCTTCTCGGCCAAGAACGAAGGCGGGCCGAATGCGCCGGGGATGGGCGATCTGTGGCATGCTGTGCGAGATGCCGTTTCCGAAGGAAATTTGGTCGACCACAAAGAGTTTGACGATCTCGCAAAGAAAGTAATGGGTGGCCTGCCGCAGAACGACAGCGAGGGGAAGCAGAAGGCCGGAGATATCGAAAGCCTGTTGAGCCTCTGCAAAATGCAAATTGAGCTGCTCAATATTCGGGCGAAAAACGACCCTGATTTCGCTGATGGGCCTTGGTTGGATGAGCTGATCGAGTTTGTTCGCGTTGCTGAGAACACGATCTTGGGCAAGGTAGGTTTTGTTGGCGCGGGCACGGATTTGCCCGCGCAATTGGCATTCTTGAAGAAGTTCGCCCGCCGATCTCCGGAAAAGCCCAGAGTGAAGCTGTTCACCACGAATTACGATCTGTGTGTTGAGACGGCAGGTCTACGTCTCGGTGTCGTGCTGATCGACGGTTTTTCCCACAGTGCCGAACAGCGGTTCAACCGTGATCACTTCGACCATGACATCGTGCGGCGAGCCGCATCGGGCACGAAGGCCGACTACCTCGACGGCGTGTTTCACCTCTACAAGCTGCACGGGTCAGTGGATTGGCGGCGACGTTCCGATGAAGTCGTTATCCGAAGCGTCGATGCCCCCGGCGAGGACCGCAAGCCAGTCCTGATCTATCCTCGGTCTTCGAAATATCAGGAAGCATTCGGAAGCCCCTATCTCGACATGTTCGCGGCCTTGCAGGCAGCGTTGCGGGAACCTGATACAACGTTGATCGTCTCAGGCTTCGGGTTTGCTGATGATCACATCAGCGCCCCGATCTGGTCAGCCATCGAAACGAACCTGTCGCTTCGCCTTGTGCTTTGTGATCGTGGGTTCGTAGAGCACCAAAAGCTCTTCGATGAAGACGTGCAGGAAATTGACCTCGATCTAGGTGGACAACGCCAATACCAAAGCAAGATTGCGCGTCTTGTGCAGCAGGGCGATACGCGCATCACTATGCTGAACGGTCGTTTCGAAGACCTTGCCGATGCTCTCCCAATGATATCGGGCAAGACGGATCGCCAGCTCTTGCGGGATCGGCTTGAGAAGCTGCGCGAGGGCGATGGCGCATGAGCGAGCTTGCCTCCCTGATCGACCCGTCGAAGCGCATCGGAACGGTCACACGGGTGACGGCCAGTGCTGTAGAACTCACCTTGCCGAATGCACTTGCAGCCCTCGGGCGGCGTGGACTGGCAAAGGGTTCAGTTGGTGATTTCGTGTTTGTCGATTGCGATCGCTCAGCGATCTTGGGACGCGTGACGGAGGTTGGCATTCCAGACAGGCAACGAAACGTCCTTGAGCACCAGATCGAAACCGATCCCACGGTAGAGCCGCAGGGGCGTGTTCAATTGTTGGCGACCGTCAGCAAGACCACTCGGAAAGTGACGCGCGGTATCAACACGCAGCCAAGGGTCGGTGATGGAGTCTACCTCGCAGAAGGCGGAGCGTTGTCCAATTCCATCAAGGATGCCTTGGAAGGCGATATGAAGGGAGACAGTGCACCGTTGCTCGTCGAGCTGGGGAACCTATCTGGGCTGGATGATGCCGCCCTCAGCATTCCGCCGGAGAAATTGTTCGGTCGTCATTGCGGAGTATTTGGTGCGACAGGCGGGGGGAAGAGCTGGACAGTGTCCCGCCTCGTCAATGAGATCGTGCGTATAGGTGGCAAGTGTATTCTGTTCGATCCAACGGGAGAGTTCGCAGGAAAGGTAGCCACCGCACGGGAGTTTGAGTTCTCAAATGACCAAGCCGCTGAAGGCCGCTTGGCGCGGTTTCCGAGTGAGAAGCTGTCCGAGCTTGACTTGAACGCCCTGCTCAGACCAACCGGGCAAAGCCAAGGCCCCACTCTTCGCAGTGCGATTATCAGCTTGAGACTGGCTCGACTGCTGTTGGCAGACCCAGTGCGGTTTCCGCAGCATGCCGTCGAAGGCAGCGATGCTCTTCGAATAGAAGTTCAACACAACGACCAAACAGTCGGCTTCATCCACCTTGACGAGAACAGAACTGTTTCGAAAGCAAACCAACAGAGGAAACCGCTTGGTCGCGCTCAGCTGATGCTAGCCGATCAGTTGGCGGCAGATGACTGTGACTTCGATCTCAAAGTGCTTTCCAACCAAATTGGCAAAGAGTGTTTGTTCCCGGCTAACACGGACGGCACATTTGGCGGGGTGGACCCGAAGCAAGTAGGTTACAACAATACCTTGGTTATTCGGATCGAGACGCTTTTGAACTCTCCTGATATGTCATGCTTTTTTTCTCAAGAAGGCTTGGATATATGCGAAGAAATCGAGGGGTTTCTTGATGATCCAGATGCGAGGGCTTTGGTGCTTTCATTCGAAAACGTGAGCTTTAAGCACAATGCGCGTGAGTTGCTACTGAACGCTATTGGACGCTATCTGCTTGGCATCGCACGGCAGGGGCGTTTTCGACAAAATCCGCTTGTTTGCTTCTTGGATGAAGCTCACCAGTTTATTGGCCGGTCTGTCGGCGATGACCAGAATAGCGTTAACCTCGATGCCTTTGGCCTCATCGCCAAGGAAGGCAGGAAGTACGGACTGACCACCGTTGTCGCGACGCAGCGTCCCAGAGATGTGCCACAGGATGTTCTCAGTCAACTTGGAACCCTCTTTGTACATCGGCTAACCAATGAGCGAGACCGGGAAACCATTGAAAGGGCATGCGGTGATCTTGATCGCAGCGCCGCCGCCTTTATCCCATCTCTATCACAAGGCGAGGCGATCATTGTCGGCCCCGATTTACCCGCACCGTTGCCGATCATGATGAGTAAACCCGAAAAAGGTCAGCAACCAGAAAGCCACGGCCCGAAGTATCAGGAATTTTGGGGCAAAACCGAAGCAGCCCCATTGACCGAAGATTTTTGATCAAAATAGTAGGAAGTATTGATGTTCGATTTCTACTCAGCTGACTATCGTCGAATGCTTTTCCCGATATCGACAAACCGCTACTTGATCGAAAATGGTCATGCCGAGATTGCCGAGTTTTTGAATCGTTGCCTTGATCCCGATCAGGAATCTTTTTCATTCCGTTCGCAAACCAGGGTTTATGCCGACAAGCCCGGTTTTCACCTGAGGCGAACCGTTAAACTGGACCCTGTGGCGGAGTATTTTATTTACGATCTCGTCTTACGAAATAGAACCCGCTTCAGAGCGCCCTACCACGAGCACAAGAAGCATTTTGGCTACCGCTTTCAAGATGGTGAGCCACTCAATCCTTCGGGATCATATCGAGGATATAAGGGGGCCATTGCTGCGTATCGAGATCAATTCAGATACAGCTTGAGCTTCGATGTCGCTGCTTATTTCAACTCAGTTTACCACCATGACCTCGTTTCTTGGTTGTCCAGAACCGGAGCATCCGAACAGGATTACCAGGCGTTTGGTCAGTTTCTTCGGGAAATAAACACGGGGCGGTCAGTCGATTGTCTGCCACAGGGCATTTACCCAACGAAAATGATAGGCAATGATTTTCTCCGTTTTGTCGAACAGTTTCACGGATTGCGCAGCAATGCGGTTGTTAGATTTATGGACGATTTTGTACTTTTCTCCGACTCGCGGCGTGATCTTCGTCATGACTTCATTACGATCCAGCGCTTGTTGGGTGAGAAAGGCCTTTCACTGAATCCAAACAAAACCAGTGACGGCGTGCGGGAGAACGTTGAACTTGAGGATGCGATCGAAGACGTAAGGATACAGCTACTCCAAAGACGGCGTGTAGTTATCACCGACTATGATGGTATTTCCGATGAAGAGGTCGAAGTCGAACAGGATTTGTCGGATGAAGAAATGGGTTTTCTGCGAGGCCTACTACAACAAGATGATATCGAAGAAGAGGACGCAGAGCTCGTGCTGGCGTTGATGGCAGAGCATGCCGAAGAAGCGATTGAACGTCTTGCAGACATAGCGCGTCGCTTCCCACACCTATTCAAGAATATTCACTCATTTTGCCGTGAGGCGGAAGACGAGGAAGCCATAGCCGCATTCGTCTTGGAACTACTTCGTGACAATGACGCGATGATCTACGAGTTCCAGCTTTTTTGGCTGACCCACATTCTTGAAGATCGGCTTCTGAACACCAATTCAGCGGCAGAGATCATAGACAGGCTGAACAATCATCCAAACGCCACATCGATCTCCAGAGCTAAACTCCTCGAAATACCCGACTTGAGGTACGGATTAGTAGAGCTTCGCGACGCCCATTTGGGTGCTGGGCAATCCGATTGGTTGTCCTGGTCTAGCGCGGTCGGCCACAGAGGATTGAATAGAATCGACCGCCGTCACAGATTGGGTTACTTTGCCAAAGCTTCAAACTACAACAAGCTTGTGTTTGACATAGTGTCGAAGGATTGAGTGGGCCTTTAGGGTTCGCCTGAATTTTTGATATTGTCAGTATTACCGAATTTTGCACAGCGTCCGCTCTGGTGAAGCTGCGTCGCAGCACCTGACTAAATCGGCAAAGTCCGCTACGGACCGACCACGTCGGGCGTACTGCTTCATTCCAGATCGACGTCGCCCAAGCGTGGCGCATGGACATGCGTCCGGACAAGGACTGCAGCGGCCGCGCCCGCGATGGCGCCGAAGAGATGCGCCTCCCACGAGACGCCGGATTGGCCCGGAAGAACGCCCCAGAGAATGGAGCCATAGAGGACACCGACCACCAGTGCCGCGCCTAGCGTGATCAGCGAGCGATCCACGAGGCCGCGCACCACGAGGAAGCCGAACCAGCCGAAGACCAGCCCTGACGCTCCGATATGAATGGCCGAGCTGCCGAACAGCCACACGAGACCGCCGCCGAAGCCGATCACCACGGCGTTCACCGGCAGCAAGGCTCGCGTGGTTGTTGCCACCAGCAGTCCACCCATCACCAGCAGCGGCGGCGTATTGGCCATCAGGTGCGCGAAGCTCCCATGCAGGAGGGGCATCGCGATGATGCCATCCGGTAATCCTCCCATTTTTAACGGGATTTGGTCGTAGAACTTACGCAGCCATTTTCAGTTTCATTGCAGGTGTGATGCCGCCAATGCCCATGTTCGGGCGGTCGTTGTTGTAAGTCCAGAGCCACTGGGTGGCGAAGTGCTGGGCCTCCTCGATGCTATTGATGATGTATTGGTCCAGCCATTCATGCCGGACCGTGCGGTTGTAGCGCTCGATGTAGGCGTTCTGTTGCGGCTGACCTGGCTGTATGTGGGCCAAGGCGATGCCCTGCTCTTCGGCCCATTCCAGCAGCGCATGACTGATGTATTCCGGGCCGTAGCATGTTGGGAATGAAGTGCCGTTCAAGGTTATGGCCGCCTGCGCAGCCTCCAAAATTGCGCAGCAGGCGGCCATAACCGGGTCTCGGGTCTCTATGGTGGTTTTGCGAACCACACCACAGAGGAGACCGGCCATGGCCAAGGTTGAACATACTTCGGATGCCCGCGTTCTGGTAGGCATCGACATTTCCAAACACCGGCACGAGGTGCTGATTGCCGTCCCGGGCAAGACGCGGCGGCGGCGCATGACGATCACCAATTCCACCGACGACTTCATGCGCCTGATCGCGATCTTGCGGGAATATGGCCTGCCGGTCCGGATCGGGTTTGAGGCCACCGGCAACTATCACCGTGTGCTGATGTATCATCTCGGCGTCGCCGGGTTCGACCTGAAGCTGGTATCCTCGGTCGCCCTCGCCCGCACACGCGAGGCGCTACACAACAGCTGGGACAAGAATGATCCGAAGGATGCGCAAGTCATCTTGCACATGCTGCAAATCGGCGCGGTGCAGATCTTCCAGGACCCGATGGTCGCCGGTACGAATGACATTCAGGAATTGTCCAAGACTCATGATGCGGTGTCGCGGTCCAAGACCGAGCTGTGGCATCGGATTTTGACCCACTATCTGCCACTTTATTTTCCCGAGGCCGACCGCTTCCACCGCAGCTCGCGCACCGACTGGTTCCTGGCCTTCCTCGAGATGTTCCCGTCTCCACACATGATATCTGCCCTGACCAAGGATGCGTTCACCAAGGCGGCATGGGAAGTGGTTGGACGCAAGGTCGAGAAGACCCTCATGTTGTCAGATATTTACGAGACGGCGAAGACTTCCGCGGGGCTGCCCGTGTCGCCGGATTCTGACGCCATCAGGATGTTCCGCATGATGCTGGCCGAAGGCAGAAGCCTGATCCGCCAACGCAATGCCATCGAAGGCCGTGCCGTCGAACTGCTCGGCGATCGTCCCGATTACCTGCTGCTGCGCACCATTCCCGGCATCGGGCCGATCAACGCCCTGACGATCCCGGCCGAGACCGGTGACCTGCGCCGCTTCCGTCATCACCGGCAGTTTCTGAAGTTTTGCGGCATGGATCTGGCAACCGTCCAGTCCGGCATGTTCCGCGGTCGAAGCAAGATCTCCAAATACGGCAACGCCCGTTTGCGCCGCACTTTGTGGCTTGCAGGGCAGACGGCGGTCATGAAGAAGGCCAACAGCTTCCGCGACAAGTTCGAGCGTTACATTGCGCAAGATCGTCACAACCCGGATTTGCGCCGCAAGGCTTACACAGCCATCGCCGCAAAGATGGCCCGCACCATTCACGCCGTGATCAAATCCGGCGAACCCTATCGTCCCTTCTTCGAGGGGACGAGCCCAGGCGGAAGGACCCCTCTCTGTAGAGCCGTGGAGGCAGGTTCCTGACCTCGTAGATAATGTTCGGGCCTTCCGCTTGGGATTTAGGATCTCGTCTTAAGGACGGTGAGGGCGGCATCGTGGCCGACCCTGTATTTGCTATGGGAGAGACCACTTCTTGACGGCGGAGCCCGCCTGGGCAACAATTCAAAAGGTATCCGGTAGCTCGGATGCCATGTGATCTGACGCCCTAAACAGCGTTTTGTTCCCGAGCTAGGACGTTGTCCACGCGGATGGTCTTGGGCTTGCCCCGCCACTCGATGATGTTGTTAAGGCTCCGGATGACCCGCTCGGCCGGCAGAGAAAAATCTACCTCGATCCCCAGACCTTCGCGGTTGAAGTCATCCAGCACGTTCAGCAGCCGGAAGGCCCGACCGTCCTCAAGCCGATCTGCCATGAAATCCATCGACCAGGTCACATTCGGCCTCTCGGGCACGGCCAGAGCGTCCGGCACGTCCCGCTTCAGGCGCTTGCGCGGCTTGATCCGAAGGTTCAACTCCAGGGCGCAGTAGATCCGATAGACACGTTTGTGATTCCACGGGTGCCCCTTCACGTTGCGCAGGTGAAGGAAACACAGCCCAAATCCCCACGTCTTGCGGGCTTCGGTGAGGCCGACGAGCAGATCAGCGATCATCTCGTTCTCATCGCTGAGCAACGGACTGTAGCGATAGCACGTCTCGCTCACGCCAAACGCCCGGCACGCCAGCGCGATGCTGACTCCTCGGTGTTTTACGGCCTTGGCGGCCATCTCGCGTCGCTGAGATGGCCCAATCACTTTTTTTCCAAGGGCTTCCTTCAATAAATCAGCCTGCATGCTCAGATCCGCGAACATGCGCTTCAGCCGGCGGTTCTCGTCCTCAAGGCTCTTCATCTGGCTGATCATGGACGCATCCATGCCGCCATACTTCGCGCGCCACTTGTAGAAGGACGCCGAGCTCATGCCATGCTCACGGCACAGCTCAGCCACAGGCACACCGCCTTCAGCTTGGCGCAAAATCGCAAGGATCTGGGGTTCGTTAAATCTCGTCATCTTCATCAGATTCTCCTCAGGTATCTTGCTGAGAAAATTCTACGTCCGCATCCCCTTAGTTCCGGGGGGGATTACCCGCCGCAGCGCGCCGAAAAAAAGCGCGCATGTGATCCCGGTTCATCATGGCGGCGACAGTAGACGTCTCCGCAAGCCCTTCAACGGCTTTCGCGCGCTGCACAGGGTGCCACTTCCGGGAAAGGGGGTTTCAGGCGGTCAACCTTGGTACGGCTCAAGCCAAGAGATTGGCTTCGATCTTACACAGTGTTCCCCGGCCGCAGCGGCATGATTTCACGCTCGGGGCGCTTCAGGGCTTCGGCGTATTTGCGGGCATTGTCATCGATCGTGCTGTGCCACAGCTTCGAGACGAACGCTCGGGCGTCTTGGACCGTCATGTCCTTCAGCGATGAGGACAGCGCCATGAAGAGCTCATCCTCACTGATCGCAGCGGCACGGTGCATGGCTTCCGCGTAGAATTCGGAATCGTTCAGAACCTGCTCGCTTAGCGGCATCCGCGCGAGGTTCTCTTCCGGGATCGCCATGAAGATCGTGTCCTGCAGGTCGGTCAGATACGCACGCCGCGATGTGGACACCGGCTTTCCCACCGCCTTGGCCTCCAGATACGCCTGCAGGTTCTTGTCGAGCTTTGCCCTTGCATGGGTCATGATAACATCACGCTTGCGGTCAGGCAGCGAAAATCCAGTGCAGCGCTCGATATGAGCAAGGAGTTCTGCAACCTCTGCCTCAACATCAAAGCTCTCGAACCATGGAACCGTCCCTGATCTAGCCGCCACGCGCCCGCCCTCGATATTGCGTTAATATATTATTGTATTGCATTTACACCAGATCGCAAGCGGGTGACGTCCTTCACGCAAACGGACATGGAAAAAGGGGAACCGTGGTCCCACGGCTCCCCTTTGGGTTCAGATCGTCTCCCCCTCGCGCGCCGATTAGGCGACCAGCGAGAGCCCCACGCCCGCGTCCTGCGGCTGCTCACCACTGTCGATGAACGGGATGATCGAGAAGGTCTGCCCGCCGCGCTGTTCTTCGTTCTGCACGGCGTTCACGCGCAGGTCGCCATCAGGCGTGTTGATCAGCAGCGACAGGTAGTCATTGCCAGTACGGCTGCTTTTCGCCATCCAGGCCGAGCCGACGCGGATCGGTGTGCCCCGGGGCGAGCTGACCTCGATGCGGTAATCGGGGTGGGTCTCCTCGGATTTGTAGCTGTTTTCGATCAGCATGAACTCCAGATCGAACATCATGTTGGCGATGTATCCGGTGAAGGCGTTGTCGGCGTCCATGGCGGTGAGCTCGCCCGAGATCGAGCCGGATTTCATCAGGCCGTTCGAGACCAGCGGGATGATCTCGAACGCGCCGCTTTGGGCCGCACGCGCCTCCTTCGTCTGCACTGCGTTGACCCGGAACGGGCCGAGGCCGACATCGATCTGCATCGAGATGTAGGGGTTGCCGCTGGTATTGCCGGTCTCGTTCCAGGCCGTGCCGATACGCACCTTGCGGCCTGATTTGTTGACTGCCGTCACGTCAAAATCCGGGCTGCGTTCAGACATCTTGGCCCGCGCCTCCAACTGGATGGCGATGTCAAAGCGCGCCCCGTGGATCATGCCGGTGTACTCGGCGACTGCGGTTTCGACATTGCGGGTGAGGGTTCCTGCGAACATGGGATGGTTCCTTTTGGATTGGCCGGTGCCTGACGTCCTTGCCAGCGCATCCGGGATTGCTTTCTCGACCCCTTGAGGGATCACAAATCAGAAAGCTTGCTTTCCTTTCAGCCCCGCCCACGGGTCAGAGCTGCCGTCCGAGTGGGAATGCCCCGCGCCTCCGGGTGCTGCGCCCCTCCCCTGCCCGTCTGGTCTTGATTGGCTGCCCGGATTTTCCGCGCTGTCCTCCGATCGCGCGATGAAGAACTCCGCCTCTTTTCCGTTCAACCGGTGCCCGCTCCGGTCGGTCAGGCCGATGCAGCTACCGTTCGGCTGATAGGTGATCAAGTACTGACCGAGCCTGTCCTTGTGGACAATGTAGCCGGTATTGGCCCAATGCACGGTCTGGCCGGCATCGACGGCCGCCTTGATATCAACGAGTGTCATGCGAACCTCCTTACGAAGAATGGTGGGTAAACGACGCAAGAAGCCCGATCGTCCGACCGGGCTTCCGTGCGGCATTCGTTTGGCAAAAAGCGGAGACCTGTCAGGCACCTTGCGTGGCTTGCGTCATGCGCGACGCCATCCAATCTTTCAGGCCAAGAACCGTTCGGCCGGCGGCGACCTCGGAGGCCCAGGCAACCCTTGGGTCGCCGCAGGGCTCATCGCCGGTATGCCGGTCGATGTGGCCATTGGCCATCCATGGCTCGGGCTGGATCCGTCGCAGCCAGTCCGCCATGCTCGGGATGCGGCCTTGGCAATCTTCACGGACATGCTGCTCGCCGATCCAGCGCACGGGGATTTCTCGACCAGCGCTATTGGTCAGGGTCAGGCCGAAGACACGTTCGGCCTCAAACAGGCCAAGGGCGTGATGGCGCAAAGCTCGGTGCGTAAAGAGCGCGAGGTGCTCTTTCGAGGCATCGAACCAGTCATGTATGGACTGATAGTCAGACGGCACCCCGCCGAATTTCCGGGCAGAGCTTTCGGCATGATGAAGCGGATGGGCCATCTCACAGCCCCTCGTCATAGCTGTGCGAGCATTCGACATAGCGGTCCGCGTGATCCAAGGTGATACTGTCTAGTGCTATGTCCCAGGTCAGCGTGCCGTAGCCACCCTCGTTGTTCTCGAACCCCGGGTGATGGTGATAGGCGAGTGACCAGGCGAAGTCGCCAACCTCTGTGGCAAGCGCCTCCGGCAGTTTGACCTCTGCAGGCTGCACCGTCACATCCTCGACATTGCCGGAGTCGCCATAGCCTTCGTATTCGGCAGTGACCTCGCTGATGCCAAGGGCACGTAGTTGCGCGAGCAGCTCCACTCGGGATGCCTTCAAGGTGGTTTCACGCTCCGCGCGTCACTGAGCCGCCATTACGGCATAATCGATCTGGGGATTGGTCATGGGTCTGTCCTCTTGTCTGAAGTTGGGGGGCCGGGCGTGGCATTGGTCTGCGCGCGCCCGGAAAGCGCAGACCGGTGAAACCAAGATCCGCGACGCCCGACCGGAAGCTCGCTTTGACTTTTCAGGCGGCTTGTTCTGACGTCATGCTGGCTTCCTGCCCCACGATCCGGGCCAGAATGCTTCCCGTGTCGATCCCGTCCCCATGCGGCAGGAACACCCGCAACTGGAAGGCGATGATCTCGGTGAAGCAGCCGAGGGCCTTGAGGCCGTCGATCATGCCCTTGTCCGCGCCGCCAAGCTCGAGGCGCATCTCGCCTGCGACACGGCGACGGGTCAGAGTCAGACCCCGGCCCAGATCGACAGGCGCAGTGGTGCCGAGGGCGGCGGTCAACATCTCCTGCGGTGTTTGCGGGTTGGACACGAGGAAGCTGGCGCGCAGCGCGGCCGCCCCTTCCTCGCTCAGCGTGCGCCCGATCATGGCGGTCGCCCCATCGGGCGTGACCCGGTAGATGCGCTCATTGGTGGTCGGAATGTCCTTCCAGATCGGCAACAAGAGCCCGGTCAGCAGGTAAAGCTTGGTCGTGGTGGTTTTCGGCAGGGACGCAGCCTCTTCATCCCAAAGCCGTACGAACTCAGGCTTGCCGATCTCTTCCCAGGCCGAGGACTCGAACCGTGCCTCTTCGAGATAGCTCGACCCGTTTGGCCGCACCGCCTTGCGCATCAGCGTGACAATGTCCTCGTCATACATCTGCATCGGGCGTGCCGAGATGAGCGCCGCGCGACCGGAGGCGCGATTCACCATCGGCAGCTTGTCGGGATTGCGCGATATGGCCTCTTCGGCGCCCAGGACATACACTGGGTCCGTCACCTCAAGTCCGATGATCCGCGTCACGGCGCCGGATTTCGGGCAGGTCCAGAGATCCTCTGTGGAGACCTGCTCGATCTTTTCGCCGCGCAGGGTTTCGACGCCGAGATCGAGCGTGCCCGCCGCCCGCGCGCGTTCGGTCTGATCAGCGATCCGGCGCATGAACTCGGCAAAGAGCGCGTTCTGCATGTGGATGGGCAGCGCAAGCACCCGGTTGAGAAACCGCTGGATCGGCGGCAGCTCCTCAAGGAGCACCCCGTCCTTGTCGATCAGCCGCAGGGCTGTCCAGTCGGTGAAGCTCTCGTAGCTCATCGCCTCGGCGCGCCCGGCGGCAAGATCGGCGAAATACCCACGCAGTGCCGCCCGCGCGATCGGGCTTTCGAGATTGTCCTCCTCGCGGAACATGCCCTGCGAGCCGGTCTCGCGCTGACCCTTGGTCAAGGCCCCCAGCTGGTCGAGGCGCTTGGCTATCGTCGAGGTGAAACGCTTTTCGCCATGCACATCCGAGGTGCAGACCCGGAAGAAGGGCGCGCTGACCTGAGCCGAGCGATGCGTGCGGCCCAACCCTTGGATGGCCGCATCGGCGCGCCAGCCGGGCTCCAGCAGGTAGTGCCGCCGCCGTTTCTGGTTCTTCGCCGTTTGCGCCGCATGGTAGGATCTGCCCGTGCCACCCGCATCGGAGAAGATCAGGATATCCTTCTCGCCGTCCATGAAGGCTTGGGTCTCCGACGAATTGCTGCTGGCGGCGCGCTTCTCGATGAAGAGATGGCCGTCCTCGGCCTTGAGGGGCCGTATGGAGCGCCCCGTGACCTCGGCGACAGCCTCATCGCCAAAAGCCCAGAGGATCTGGTCGAGCGCCGAGGGGATCGGCGCCAGCGTCATCAACTCCATCATTGCCGCATCGCGCAGGGCGAGCGCCTCGCGCGATACGACCAGCGCCCCGGTCTCATCGCGGAGCGGCTCGGCCACCATATTGCCGTCGATTTCGACCAGCTTTTGCGCATGGATCGGGAAGGCCTGTTCGAGGTAGCCCAGCACGTAGTCACGCGGTGTCAAGGCCCCCTCAACGAGTTCATCCTCCGGGTCCATTGTCTCAAGTCGGCGTTTCAGCAGGCTCTCACCTGTCGAGACCACCTGGATGACGCAAGCCTTGCCCGCCGCCAGATCGTCCTCGATCGCGCGGATGATGCTTGGAGCCTTCATGCCCATCAGGAGATGGTTGAAGAAGCGCTGCTTCGTGCTCTCGAAGCGGGACTTGGCCGAGGCGCGTGCGGCCGAGGCATTGGTCTCGCCCGAGGCATTGTTGACGCCGGTCGCCGTCAGCGCGGCTTCGAGATTGTGGTGGATGGTGCGAAACGCACCCGCATAGGCGTCGTAGATCTCGATCTGGGCCGGGGTGAGCGCGTGTTCGAGCACGTCATACTCCACGCCGTCGAAGCTGAGGGCGCGGGCCGTGTAGAGCCCGAGCGTCTTGAGATCGCGCGCGACCACCTCCATGGCAGCGACACCGCCGGCTTCCATCGCAGAAACGAAGCTCTCGCGACTTGGGAAGGGGTATTCGGGGCCCTGCCCCCAGAGCCCCAGCCGCGCGGCATAGGCCAGGTTGTGCACGCTCGTGGCACCCGTGGCCGAGATGTAGAAGACGCGAGCGCGGGGTGCTGCCAGTTGCAGCCGCAGGCCAGCAAGGCCCTGCTGGGAGGGTTTGACCCCCCTGCCCTGCTCGGACCCGGCCGCGTTCTGCATGGCATGGGCCTCATCAAAGGCCAGTACGCCTTCAAAGTCTTCGCCCATCCAGTCGAGGATCTGGCTCAGTCGTGTGGTGCCGCATTTGCCCGCGGACCGCAGCGTGGCGTAGGTGACGAAGAGGATCCCGTCGCCCATCGGGACGGGCTGGTCCGGTTTCCATTTGGAAAGCGGCTGAATGTCGGCTGGCGAGCCGCCGAGATCGGTCCAGTCGCGGATCGCGTCCTCGATAAGCGTGGCGGATTTGGAGACCCAAATCGCCTTTCTGCGCCCGGCCAGCCAATTGACAAGGATGAGCCCCGCGCATTCGCGGCCCTTGCCGCAACCGGTGCCGTCGCCGAGGAAATAGCCGAGGCGATAGGCCCGTGCATTAGGGTCATCATCGGCGCGCGTCAGCTTGGTCTGGTCGTCATCTAGGCGCATCCGCCCCGGCAGGTCGCGCCCATGGGCATCATGCGCCATGACGATGGTCTCGAGCTGCGCCTCGGAGAGATGTCCCTCCTCGATCAACCGCGCAGGTAGGCGCAATTCCGACTTCGCGGCACCAGAGGGCATGGGCGGTGCCACAGAGGCCATGGCGATGCTTTCGACGAGCGGCGTGGGATGTTCCTGCGCGCCCGCGATTTCGATCCGCTGTGGGCGATAGCGCGCATAGATGTCCGAGACAGGCGTGTTGTCGCGCGGGACATCGAAGCTTGTGACGCTGAGCGGGAGAACGGCATTAGTTCGGGTTTTGGAGGCGGCGGCAGGCGCGGCGCAGCGCTTGCGCGGGGCAGAGGATGGAACGGTCGGCCGCCCGTGAGGGATCGCCGCCGCCTGTTGTACGGGGCGCATCTCGGGCCGGGTCGCGGCCACGGCGTCGACAAAAGGAAGGGCTTCATCCAAGCCCCGGACATTGGCGCGGATCATCTCGCCGTCCTCCTGCACCTTGTCGAAGACCATGAGCTGGGTTTCGACAGAGGTGCCGAGCTTGCGGTAGACCTGTCCCGGCATCGTGAGTGCCAAGCGCGGCGTGAGCAAACCGCAGGCGCGGGTCCAATGCGCGGCATCGCGTTCGGGCGTGAACCCCGGCGGCATGATCGCCACCAGCCGTCCACCGGGTGCCAGGCGCTTTGCAGCCGCAATGAGATGTTTAGCCGCGATGTACTTGTCTCGGGAGCGATCGACCGAGGAGGCGAAGGGCGGATTCATCACCACGACGTCGGGTAGAACCGGCGTCTGCAGCAGATCATCGATATGCTCGCCGTCATGGCCTGTGACCTCGTCAGCGAAAACCGCACGCAGGAGGCGCTGGCGAAAGGGGTCGATTTCATTGAGCAAAAGCGTGGCACCGGCCTGGGCAGCGAAGGCAGCCAGGGCACCGGTGCCAGCCGAGGGCTCCAGCACGGTCTCGCCCTTGCGAATGGCTGCCGCCCGCACGACCATTGCCGCGAAAGACAACGGCGTGGAAAACTGCTGCAGCCGGATCTGCTGCTCTGACCGGCGCGTTTCCGTCAGGAGCCGTGAGGCAATCTGCTTAGCGGTGGCGATGTCACCTGCTGCACCGTCCCCACGCAGCAGCACCTGGATGGCCGCGGCCTGCATCAGATCATAGGCCATGCGCCAGTCCCAGGCACCGCCGGCATCGCTGCCATGGAACGTCTCGCGCATGATGCGCGCGAGCGCTGAGCTGCGCAAGGGTTGGAGGTCGACCTCCGCGCCGATCTGCGCGATGGCTGAGGTGAGGTTAGCGTCGGATTCAACAGGATTGAGGAGCGTTGAGAGAGGCTTGGACATGGGGAATTCCTTTGGATCAAGGTCTGAGTTCCAAAGGACAAAAAGCCCGCTCTACACTTTGAAGGCGTAGAGCAGGCAATTTCTTAGCGGGGGGCCTGCACCCCGATCATGGCCACTGCTGCGCAGCATGAAGAACGCGCAAAATGGTCACCATCTCAGGGCTTTCAGCATAAACCACGATGTAGTTCGGCCGAACAACCATCTCCCTAGTCCCGTCCACACGGCCCGCGCGGTACATCTGAGGGCGTTCTGGAAGGAGGGACGTCTTGTGTTCAATCTCGTCTTTGAGAACTTGGGCGGCATCCGGGTTGTCGTCAGAGATGTAGTCAATGATTGCCAGCAAGTCGGCTATGGCCGTGGCTTTCCATTCAAGATTTGGCAAGGCGCTTCCCGTCAATCAATGCCTGGGCGTCTTGCATCGCCTTGGCATGGGGCGTTGTGGGCCTTGGATCGTCCAGCGCTTCCTGTACCTTCGCCCTGAACCAGGCGTCATAGGCATCCGGATCAGCGGTCAATCCGGCAGGCAAGCCGCCTTCTGCGGCCACGCGGGTCAGAAGAATACGCACCGCGTCGGAGAGCGTCAGACCGACGCCCGCAAGTGCGTCCGAAGCCTGTGCTTTCAGCTGATCGTCAACACGGACATGAAGCATGGATGTTTGGGCAGGCATGGATGGTCCTCCAGTTGATGGGAGTGATGTATCTCATTTGAGATACGAATTCAAGTCGGCAGTATGTTCGCGCGTGGTCCCGTGATGTTGTCTCAGCGGGAAACTCAGCCACCCTGCCCCGCGAGATACTCCGCCAGCACAGGACTGGCCGCACCCTTCGCGGAACTGAGCAGCTCCGAGCCCGCAAGCGAGGCCTTCGACAGGCGTACGAGCCCACCGGTTTCCTCGATGCGGTAACAGCGGCGTTTCTGCCGGCCACGCCTGTAGTGCGTCGCGGTGACGATCTGGCAGGTGCTGCCATCGGTGAGCGTCACGGGCGTGGCGAGCCTGATCTTGTCGCCTTCCTCGTAGTCCGGGATCGCAGCCCAGTCCCGGCAGCGCTGACGCCAGTCCTGGGCGTAGCTGCCTTCGTCTTTCAGGTCAGAGAGAAGCTCGATCAGCGCAAGGGGAGCGCTCGACTCGTTCGGACCAGCGCTTTCCTCCATGTCCTTGTAGCCCCAGCAGCCGTCATCGTATCGGGTGAGGAAGACAGCACCGAAAGTGATGGAGCCATCCGCATCGGTCACATAGGTTGTGTCTTCGACCGGCGAGCCATCGATACTTGTGACCTTTGCCGCCGCGTACCAAGTCGAACCCACCTTGCAGGCTTTGACCAGTTCGGTTTTGCGCGTATCGCCATGAGAGGTGCAGAGCCGGGCAATCTCCGCTTTCTCATCCGCGTACGTCTGGACGCGGCGATCGGTGTAGAAGAGCCAACCCATCAAGCCGCCCTCCGATCATCGAGTTCCATCAGCGCATCGAGCGGCACGCGGTAGGGCTGCATGGCATCGAAATCCTCGCAATTGCCGCAGTTCTGCACGATCGCGAAGGTGTCGCAGGCATCCTTGAGGATGACCCGGAAGGTGCCGCCGAGGCCCGAGGGCACCTCGTAGGTTCCGCCGATGAGATAGTCCGAGGCCCGACGCACGAAGACGCGGATGCTGTGGCCATCGGTGGCGAGCCGGATGGCACCACGCCCTCGGTCGATGAGCACCTGCACGTCATCCAGGATGTCGGTGTAGAACTGGCCGGTCAGTTCGCGAAACGCCATGCGGCGCTGCGCCATCCAGTCGGTGTCCCGAAACGGGTTCATGCCGTCGGCGAGGGCGAAGGAGGGATCGGCCTGTTCGGTGGTGACGATGCGGGTTGTCGTGCCATCGATGCCGTTCGAGCGCAGATGCACGCCATTGCCGACGATGAGGATCAGGGCGGGCCTGTCCACCGGCCCGTTCCAGTTGGGCAGGAAGGTTTTGCAGGCGCGCGCATGGGCGATCTGCGCCGCGACAGCGGACGCGGAGAACTTGAGAATAGCCATGGGGATGTCTTTCCGTTGGGTGTGGGAGGGTCGACCCGCGCGGGTGGCATGATCTACGCGCGGGTCGCGTGATGCGTCAGGCCGCTTGCGCGACCTCGCTGTCAGGCTCCGGGGTTTCCGCAGCGGGCTCCGCCTCATCAAAGGCGATACCGGCGGTCTGCATCATCGGCGGGCACCAGGCGGCCACGGCAGCGCGCTGCGCGTCCGTCAGCGTGGCGAAGGGTTCAGCGAAGAGCTTGTCGCAGAAGGCGACGATCTCCTTCTTGCTCGATGAGGCGAGCGTCACCGCCTCCTGGGCGAGACCCAGATCCTTACCGAGGATCTTCAGGAGCCACGCCTTTTTGAAGCGATTGAAGAGCGCCGCGTTCGGCGTCCAGTGGGCGCGGATATCGGGCATGATCTCGATCTCGAACGCATGCATCAGGCTGTCGCGCGATCGGTCCCGCGCGAAGCAGGACTGCGTGGTGCTGGCGGTGGCATAGGCGACGAGCTTGGCCTTCTCGCCGGCCTTCAGCGCGCGAAACGCCGCGAACTGATCGGCAGGCGCACGGGTGTCATCGAGCCAGGACAGATCAAGCGCATCATGCGCCGCCGCCACCTGCTCAAGCGAGGTCTCGTCGATCTCGTCCATCTTGGCGTGGGTACGGTATTCCTTGCGGGCCTCGATCTTGATCGCCTGCGTGACACTCATGCCGCTGACCAGAACGTCACTGACCAGCTTGAAGAGCGTCAGATCGAGCGTGGCCTCCGGATGCAGCGCCATCGCAGCGCCAAGCGCCATGGCACGCTCGGTCTTGAGGTCCTCAGCCAGTGAGGCTGGATAAGTGATTTCGCCCGGGTCCGGGGCCTCCTCCCCGGTCGGGCTAGCCGAGGAGCCGCGCGCGCCCTCCTCTTTGATGGTGTCTTCCGGGCGGACGAGACCAACATGGAGCGTGATCTGCCCACCCTGCCACGAGGCGATCACCCCAGACCGTGCGAGGTCCTCGGCGCTGTAGGCCTCCTGCAGATCGCGCGCTTCCTCTTCCAGAGCGTCGACGCGGTCGTAAACGGCATTGTAGGCACCGTCCTCGAGCCCCTCATCCTCCATCTCGAGCTGCAATTTCTCAAGCTCGGCGGTGATCTCATTGATGCGCTTCTGGGCAGCCTCATCCGGCTCGATCTGGCCGGGATAGACGCGGCCATAGTCGGCCATGGTCGCGTAGTCATAGCGCACCATCGCATCGGCCCAGGCAAACCCCAGCCTCATACGGGCCTCTTCGGCAGCGGCACCGAGCTTTTCGAGCAAGATGGTCTCGACCAGCGCCGCATCCTCAAGCACGGAATGCTCTTCAAGAAGGTCAGCCGCGACGGCGCCGCCACGCGCCTTGTAGTCCGCGCGCACGAAAGCCCCGATATCGTCACTGACCTGCACGCCGCGGGATTTGAGGGCCTGACGGACGGTATAGGCCTGCAGATAACCGCCGTCCTTCGTGAGCGCCTCGAAGACCTCGCGCTGCGCCTCCTGGCTCGGGTGCTCGGCGAAGGCTTTCATCGTGTCGAGCGTGATCACCTTGCCCCGGGCCGCGGCGCGGATGTCGGGGTGTATCAGGCCATAGCGCAACCGGCCTTTCACGGCGGCCACCGTGGTGCCGAAGGTCTTTGCGATGGTCTCGGGCGTCTGGCCGTCGACCTCCATCATCCGGGCGAAAGCCTCGAACTCGTCGATTGCGTTCATCGGCGCCTGGGTGATGTTCTCGGCAAGCGACAGTGCCGTGGTCGCGTCACACTCCTCTGGCACAAGGCGGCAGTCGACCTTGGTTTTCGCAGTGAACCCCTTGGTGGCCTTGTCGGCGACCAGCTCCTTCAGCGCGGCATGGCGTCGGCCGCCCGCGAGCACGGCGTATTTGCCGTCGAGCTGCTGGACCAGAAGCGGCTGGAGCAGGCCCAGAACAGCGATACTGGCCTTCAGATGCGCGATGTTCTCGGGGTCATAAGTTTCCGGCGAGTTGCTGCGCACATTGGCGGGATGCGGGACCAGATCGCCGATGGCGACGGTGAGAGGGGCAAAGCTTGTGGTCATGGGATATCCTTCCAGGTGGGTGAGGTGTGGCCCGCGCCTTCACGCGCGTGACCAATCCCCGGCTTCAGGGATCACCACGACAAAAGGCCCACTTTCCCTTTGAGGGGTCAGTGGGCCTTCATCGCCTGAGGTGTCAGGAGGGGAGTCCCCTGCCCTTCTACCAGTCGCGCGCCAGCATGATGGTCAGCACGCGCATGGTGGTGGCGGGATTGTCCGGGGTCTCAGCCCCGTAGCGGAAATCCGAGTCTGCTTCATAGAGATCGATTTTCCAGAACACGGTCTCGCCACGGATCTCGACCGCCCCGAAATCGTGCCATCCCTCGGGATCATTCTCAGGCTCGAATGTATCGAACGCACCAGTCGCCTTCACCGCCTCGGCCATGAAGCCATCGCCGGCCTCCATAAGCGAGCGGGTGACATGCATCCGGCCCTGGATGGGCTGCGCGGGCGGCACTCCAAGGCACGCGAGCTTGCGAAACGCGTCGTTTTGCGCCGCGATCACGGTCGGATCTGGACGGTCTGGCTGGGGTTGAACGGTCATGGACATGGGGATCTCCTTTGAGAAGTTGAAACACCCTTCCCAAAGCCCGCTTTTCCTTTTCCGCCTGGCGGCAGGACCGAAGGAGAAGGTGCCCTACCCGAACAGACCCTTGGGTCTGTAATTCGGGTTGGGGATGGTCTCGACCCAGCCACCGTTTTCCTTGATGGTCTCGAGCGCGTCCGAGAGTGGATAGGCACCCTCGGACGCTCTCCACCAATAGGCACTGCGCTTGAAGGTGATGATCTTGCGGCGGCCATCTTTGAAGCAGGCCACCCGCAGCGTCTTGGGTTCCTTGCATGACATGGAAGTCTCCGTTCTCCGTGTGGTCAGGCCGCTTTGGCGCTGCGCCCTGCCCTGCCCGCCTCCGATCTGGCGATCAAGTAGTCGCAAGCGCGCTGCGCGTCCGCGGCGTGCTTGAAGATCGCACCCTTGTCCGAGCGCAGGACGCGCAGCCAGTTGTGGAGATAGGCGGTATTCATCTCGAGCGTATGCGCCGTGAAGCCGAGCGTCTGACCCAGGAACACCGAGGTCAATTCCGCGACGATCTCCTCGCGCGCATAGGACGTGTTGCCAAACTTCGAGAACCCGAAATCACGGTTCAATCGATGGGGGGCTTTCGTGGCATGGGCGAGCTCATGGGCCCAGACCCCGTAGAAATTGCGCGGGTCCTGGAACCGCGTGATGGACGGCATGTAGACCTTGTCCACGGGCGGCAAATAGTACGCCTCCGTGCCCGTGAAGACGGTCGTGATGTCGATGGCATCGAAAAACGCCTGCATGTGCGGGATGGGCTCGGACGGCGGATGCTCGGGCACGGGCTCCGGATCGGGGAAGAAGCTGTCGGGCAAGCCCTCGATCTGGCAGGCATTGAACACGCGGTAGGATTTCTGGAAGCGGAAGATACGGGCTTCCTCGGAGTGATCATCCCCGTCGCTGTGATCATGCTCATCGGCTGCGTCTCTCCGGCTTTGACCGTAATAGACGACGACAGAGGACTTTTCGCCCTTGCGGACCTTTGCGTCCAACGCATTGGCCTGCGGCAGCGTCATCCAGAAGGGAGAGCTGTGGCCCGCCATCACGGTCCGCATCGTCAGCAGGAAGTTGTTCACTCCCTGGTAGGGTTCCCCGCCCACGCGCAGGGGGCGACAGCTGCCACCTGCGGTCCATGGCTTGCGCCACGGCAGGACGCCGCGCTCGATGATGCGGATGATTTCGTTTGTGATGACCCCTGAGGCATCGAATTTGGGCGTACGGGATCGGGCCATGGCTGGCCTCCTTTTCGAGTTTTGGTGAGAGGGAGTGGTGACTAGGTTGACCGACAGGGGCGCGGATCGTTGGCGATCCTGGCACCGAGGGCTTCGACCATGTCGATGTAGGTGGTCAGCGACACGGACTTGCCGGGACCCGAAGAGTCAGGGTCGACCGATCCGTCCCGCGCCACCCGCGGCAGGTTCGCGAAGGTGATGACATCGGTGACGGGTCGGATATCGATGAACGGCGTGCCACGTGCGACCGCAAGAGCGGCCAAGGGAAAGCGCTCGATGGGCGCGAAGGTCGACACGGTGGTCCAACCGAGATGGATGAATGTTCCACCCTCTCCGCAGATCACATGCGCGTTTGGCAATGACGCCGCCTGCTTCAGATAGCCGAGGTCACGCAGGACAGTCTCGCGCTCGAGCCGTTGTGCCTGCCCCGTCTGGCCGGTTCGGCGTAGTTCCTTGTGTCGCCACCAAGAGGCAGCGGTTGCGCGGAGCACGCGCAAGACACCTGTTTGCATGGGAATGCCCTTCATCCGGAACGGAACGGCAGACCGGAACCCGGCCCGGACCCATCTGAGGGACCCCAAAGGCCCTCATCTGCCAGTCAGAAAGTCCCGAAGGACACTTTCACTCTTTAGGGATCTGATGCCGGAGAATGTTAAATGGGAAGCTCATGAGAACCTAGGATCCTCCACTTTCCGGCATCAGACCCCGATGAGGAACAGGATCAGGCCGGGACACCCTCTTTCGGGCACCCTCTCTCAGACACCCTCTGGCTTGACCCTCCCCAGCCCTCCTCTTCCTCTCAAACCCCATGATTTCCGGAGGTGGCTTGATTTTGTTCCTGTTATGTTCTATTTTAAGAGCTGCGCTAAGAAGGGAGATCCCCGATGGAAAGTACCACTTACGCCCTGCCCGCGACGCCCAAGCAGATCGCCTATGCGCGCGCACTGGCCCTGCGCAACCAGACGCTTCTGCCGTGGGAGGTTCAGCAAGATCGGCGCTCCTTGAGCGCCTGGATCGACGCACAAGCCAAGTTGAACCCGGGCGCGCAGGACAGCCGCCCGACATCAAACCAGGTCGCCTTCGCCGAGCGTCTCGCCCGGATCAAACGCCGCGCCGTCCCGGATGAGTGTTTCCGCGACAAGGGGCTGATGTCAAAATGGATCGATGGGAACAAATGAAGCTGGGTAGCCCCTGCGGTGATTGAGACTACTTCAGCCGATCAACAATCGATGCCCCGCCCGACTTGGCAAGCGCGATCAGGCTGGACTGGATTTTGGATGTGAAGACGGAACTGAACGTGCCGATGGGCGTGCGGTCCTCCCAGACATAGGACCTCTCCAGCACTCGGCTTAGTCATCCGCCCGCGTCAAGTCCCGCTCGAGCCCTTCTATCATCTGCGCCTTGAGATCCTCGGGCATCTCGTCAACCATATGAGCCTGTTGCGTGGTCCCCCGCGCGAGCTGCTGGTACTGGTCCATGCTCATCAGCACGAATTTGGGTTTGCGATGCTTGGTGATCGCGATCGGCGACCGAATGGCCGCATCGAACAGGTCACTTGTGTGCCGCGTCAGGTCGGCCGCCTTGAACTCGGGAAGCTCATGCATGATCTGGGTCTCCATTTGTGCAGAATATACATACATTCTGGATATTCTGCAAGAGATGGGTTGAGCCCTCCCATGTTTCATCCGAACCGCCGCACGGTCTCAGTGTAGGTGTACTCATAGGCGGTGTTGCCGTTCTCGATGGACTCGTCTGAGGTCAGGTGGTCATAGCCGCGAGAGATTGCCAGCGCGCCGTAGCGGTCAAACATGACGAAGGCCCCTGCCCGCCCGATGTCCGTCGGATTGAAGGCTATCGGCCGGATCTCGATCTTTTGGACCTCTGCTTCCAACACGCCAAGCTGCGTATCGATCTCGGGGGGGGTTCATCTTGTCTAGCGTACTCTTTTTCCAAGGCCTGATACTCGGAGAGTAGTTTGGTATGGGTCGCTTCTTCATCCGTCAGCAGCCAATCGAGCAGCATTGTGCCACCCTCAGCGTTATAAGCATTAACACAGACAAAGACGGCGGTAAGGTTGGCCACCTAGGCCGAGGCGTCTGTGAACATCTAGCAAACTTGGAATGGCTTCTTGTCCCATGATAAGTTGATCACATCCCAGACCTGCACCTGACGCGGGTGATCTGGGTCCACCTTCAAACCAACATTCTTCTTCTTGATGATCGTATGGTTTGAAGTGTGCCGCATTTGTCTTTTGATCTTCGATGGCTATGCAGACTCACCAGCCGGTCGAGTTTATGTGGCAAGAACATCAGTTTCCTTGCCTCATCATAGCGTCGAGGTAGGCGTTGTTGTTTTTCACCTGTCCTGTGCTGGCTCTCAAAATTAATTCGTCGAGTGCAATAAGGAGCTGCCCTGGACCTCGGTCTCTAAGGTGTTTCATGATCCTGCCTTGTTCTATTCTTAGCAATTTTCCGACATCGGCCAATATTTCGAGAACTGATTGATGATCTTTTGGTTCATGCGGGAAGAAGTCCGATACGTTTTTCAGGTCCGTCCAAGCCATAATTGTTGGATCTCGGCGGTCCTGAAAACCAGAGGTGCTGTGCGCATCTGCTCTATCCTTTTTTATATTCAATCTTGTGGGTTCTACGTGCCGGACATTTTGTCCGTCGTCGCCGGACATTTGGTCGGGCATTGTTTCCTGAGCATCATGGTTTCCGGCCGGAAACTCTCTGATGGTCGCTCCGACCAACTCTGCCAGCCTCTTGATAAGCTCTATGATCTCGTCGGCTTTGAGAGTTGCACGGCGTAGGATGTTTCGTACGTTCTGGAGAAATGAGACAGTCTCAACATCCTTTGCTTGGCGCAAAGCCTCGACACGAAGAGCCAGTGCCTCCGCCTTGAGTGACCGTAGCTTTTCCTGATCGCCCACAAGCTGTTCTGCGTGTTCGGTGAGCTCTCTTTCCCGATCGTACATTGGCTGCAGATCGAAGCCAAAGGCATCTCTGATCAATCCACCGTAGCGAAGAGGGAACCGTTTGCGGGTTGCGCTATCCCTGCGCTGGATCAGCCCGGCATCCACGAGGTGTCCGATACACCGTCGAATCGTTCTCTCGTTCAGACCGTTCGTTCTCTCAGACAATGATGCGTTTGAGGGAAAGACGATAGTCATTGGAGACGTTCGTCCGGCCTTCTTCGGCATGAAGCTGATCAAGGCCTGCAGTGTTACTAGGTCATTTGGTGTCAGACCGAGTTCTTTGCGAAGCGCTCGGATCGGCTCGATGACCCTGTACGGATTCGTACCGGGTACAGAAGATCGTTCCGCCAAGGCGGGTGTGTGAGAAAATACCTGTCTCATGATGATGTCGGCTGAAAAAGCTTCCCCGTTCACCGCGAACGGTGTTGAAAACGATTCGGCTTCGGGGTATCAATCAGGTGTCTAAGCTAATCGAGGCCCTTCGGAAGCACTGCTTTCGGGGGGTCTTTCCTTTTCTGGCCTGTCCTCCTTTCTGCTCAGTTTTCGTTATCGTCTATGTCAGGACCATCAAGATCCTGATCCCTGCCGGAGACTGGGTTACCCTAGGGTTCCATTTTCTCTGGGGTAATGATCTGCTCTGGACCAGCGGCCTTCGCGTTCGCCAACGCGAGAAGAGCGGCCTCTGGATTCTCAGAGATCCACTTATGAAGCCCGTCATCTCCGTTCTTGACGGTGATGATCACGTTTCTTTTGGTGACCTTCACCATCCCGAGTTTTGTCTTGATTGCCGATGGGGCAGGGGGCTTGTGCTGTTTCAGGAGCCCTTCGAAGATCGCAAAGCGTTCGTCGGAGGTCTTGCCTGAACCTCTGGATTCCATGAGAGCATCATGGAATTCTCGGTTTCCGGCCGGAAACCCTTCATCTCCAGAGAAGCCAAGGCTCTCATAAGACTTTGCGGCAGCATACCAACGATCCCGTCCAACCCCGGGTGCCGCCCCGATCTTTTGGATGAGTTCAGTCGGAATACAGGAAGTGACTTGTTTCATGCGAGCAAGTCCCGTGAGCTTGTCACCGGCTTTCCTGGCTTTCTGATCGATGTTGAGGGCGTCACAGACCAGTCCCTCATCCTTGCCGGACTCTATGAGAGAACGTGCAAACAGGGCTTTCTCGATCCAGCTGAGGTCTTTTCGGAAGCTGTTCTCTTGGCCTTGTGCAAGAATCGCTTGATCCTCATCCAAGCCTCTGATGAGAGCCTTTGCGGGCTTGCCGATAAGTCGAAGGGCCGCTAATCGCCTGCGCCCATAGATGATCCTATACCGCCCCCCTTCGGGGCTCAGAAGTATCGGGATAAGCTGTCCCTGCTTGTCAATGCTTTCAGCCAGTTCCCTGATGTCATCTTCGTCATCCAGGGCCAGACGATCTTGGAACTCGGAATCATCAATAAGGTCGGTACTGATTTCTTGAATTGAAGATTGTGCCGCATCCTGAAGAGAACGGGCCATTCCCGAAAGGGCAGGGGCTCGTGACTGGGTTCGAGTCGGAGAAATCGACGAGCTCTGCTGCTTTTCTTCATCCTCGGGAATGTCGAATGTGACTTTGCGGGCCATTACTTACGCCCCCATGCCGTTTTGATGAGCCCTTCGACCTCCGCCACAACCCCGTTGATGGACTCGATAGCCCGATCGTACGTCTGGCGATGAAAATCCGTTCTGGCGATCTCGAACAGTGTCTGTTGCGTGAGCCCAGCGTCAGAGACTGCGGAGGATTTCAGGAAAGGCTGAGTAAGAACGTCATCCGTGAACATGGTCCGCAGGAATGCCGCCATCTGGGTTTGGGGGCCGTCATTGGGCTCGAAACGAGTGATTAGAAATCTCATGAAGTCCCAGTCGGGCGATGCGCCCACATCAGCAATTGTTGCCATGAGGCTGGATGTGAGCTGCAGGAATTGGGCCATCGAGGCGACGTCAAGCATGCTTGGAATGACAGTGACGACTAGGGATGTCGACGCCACCAAAGCCGATAGTGTGGTAAACCCGAGTTGGGGTGGGCAGTCGATGACGACGATGTCGTAGTCTGTCTCGACTTCATTAATGCAAAGAGCAAGCCGCTGATAGAACGGCGGCCTGATATTGTTTCGAAGGGCGTGTGCGGTTTCGGTCTCGAACTCAGAGAGCAGCAATCCGGCCGCAGCTAGATCGAGGTTGTGGAAATACGTTTTGCGCACAACGTCTCTAAAGGGGATAGGGTCCTCGTACCGTAGGGCATCGTACACCGTTCCGGCTTCAGGGAAGTCGATTTCCGGCCGGAAACCGAACATGGTGGTCATTGAGGCTTGTGGGTCGAGATCGATTGCCAGAACTCGATAACCATCAAGGGCAAACTTTTGGGCCAGATGGATCGCCGTTGTCGTCTTCCCAGCGCCCCCTTTGAAGTTGGCGATCGAAATGATCTGGATATGCTCCCCATCCCGGCGACGAGGAACGATATGCTGGAACTTGGTGCTTGACCGGGCTATTTCGTGGCGCGCTATATCGATTTGCTCTGCAGTGTAGAACCTGCGGCCGCGGGCGTCTGTCTCGATATCACCGAGATCGAGCTTGTCCTCGAAAAACATCTTCCGCAAAAAATCTTGGCTTACCCCGAGGATCTGGGCAACTTCCGTGGATGAGAAGCGTCTGAGAGCTTTTCGTTCATCAGGTAGAAACGACTTGCGCATATTCACATCAAGCGATTTGCTTAGACGTGTCGCCATCGTTTGGATCTTTTGATCCATTCTGATCCGCTGCTCGTTCATGCCCGTCCCGCCGCCCGTCTTCCGGGTCTATCTTGAGAAGGAACGCAAAACCGCCGGAAACTGATGGTTAGCGTTCTTCCGCAAAAATGTCAGGAAAGCGTTTGACAGGCAAGGATTTTTTCAAATGGTGGGCCGGTATCCGGTGAAATCATTTATTTACAATGACTTATCTTATTTCGCGGATCCAGTGCGTCAAGTGCTTGTGTCGCTGCCATCTCTTAAACGCAAGATGTACCCGATTCACATAGGCGGTTTTGCTTCCAAAGAACGAATCTGAGTCTCTTAAATCATTCCCAGACTCTCGGCTCGCTCCAACAGCATCTTGACCGATGAGGGCTGCCATTTCGTTCGGCCACGGGGCGTGCGTTCGCGCATAGATTCCAGCCGTTCACAGATCGCTTGAAGCGTGATGTCACGATCTGCGCCCTTGATGCCAGCAATAATGGCGGGCAGGCGGTCGTCGGTTTCGCGGCGCCCGGCGCGGGCCAGCACCTCGGCAGGCAGGAAGCCGTCGCGGACATAAGCCTTCACAGCGCGCAAGAGACGGCTTTGGGTCCAGCGACGCGCCTCAGGCAAGGGGCCGTTGATGATGCGCAACACGTCTTCCCAGGCCAAGTCGGGGCGCAACCGGCGCAGATGGGGCACCCAGTCTTGTGCCGTCTCGTTCAGGCGCTCCATGTAGCCGTCCTGTCTTGCCAGCT
This sequence comes from Loktanella sp. M215, assembly GCF_021735925.1. Classification (NCBI taxonomy): domain Bacteria; kingdom Pseudomonadati; phylum Pseudomonadota; class Alphaproteobacteria; order Rhodobacterales; family Roseobacteraceae; genus Loktanella; species Loktanella sp. M215. Next base: position 47,861 of record NZ_WMEA01000005.1, on the reverse strand, counting down.
TTACCTTACGAAGAGCGGCAGGGTCTTTGGCCCGCAGCCCAGGGTTCCCGCCCACGCGGCCCCTTGTGCGCGCGCTGGCGAGGCCGGCCTTGGTGCGTTCCCGGATCAGGGCGCGCTCGAACTCGGCTGCAGCGCCCAAGACCTGCAGCGTGAACTTGCCTTGCGGGGATCCGGTGTCGATCGGGTCCTGAATGGAACGAAAGAACGCACCCTTGGCCTCCAACCGCTTGATCACCTCCAGCAGATGCGACAGGGATCGCGCGAGGCGGTCAATCCGCACGACCACCAGCGTGTCGCCCTTGCCGATGCGCTCCAACACCCGCGCAAGCACCGGCCGCGCACGATTGCCGCCCGAGGCCTGTTCTTCATGGATCTCGGCGCAGCCCACGGATTTCAGGGCCTGCGTCTGGGGCAGGGGGGTCTGATCCTCGGTCGAGACCCGGGCGTAACCTATCAGGGGCATCAAAACAGTCTTTTTGCAGTTTTATGTATCGCTAATAAACGGTAAGCATTCGGCGTAGGCCGCGGTCATGCCGCGATTTGGTGCTCCGATTGCTGCCAGTTCCATGGCAGTAGGTCCGGCACCCGGGAAGCTGTCGTGCCGGGCAGCCGAGCCAAGACATCGGCGAGCCAGGCCTGAGGATCGACATCGTTCATCTTGGCCGTGAGGATCAGGGAATACATGAAGGCAGCGCGGTCGCCTCCGCGCTCGGAGCCGGCGAATAACCAGGATTTCCGTCCCAATGCGATACCGCGCAGTGCGCGTTCGGCCGCATTATTTGTCAGGCAGATGCGCCCATCCTCAAGGAACATCGTGAAGGCATCCCACCGGTCCTTCTTGAACATGTAGCTGATCGCCTTCGCGACCGGGTTGTGCTTCGACATGGTTCCCTGTTCTGCCCGCATCCAGTCGCGCAGTTCCTCGACCAGAGGGCGCACCAGTCGGTGCCGGGCGTCGAGCCGACTGGCGATGTCCAGTCCGTTGATCTGACGCTCAATGTCGAAGATGGCGTCGATCTTCTTCACGGCTTCCAGCGCGACAGGCGATATGTCGTGCGCGGGCTTCTTCTGGCGGGCATTCTCCTTGATGTCCGCAAGCTCGAAGAACTTGCGCCGGGCGTGGCTCCAGCACAGGGCACTCAGCACGGGCCCCGGGTCACGGTCACCGCGATAGAGGTCGTTGTAACCCCCATAGGCATCGGCCTGGAGAACACCCTGCCACCCGGCGAGATGCCGGTTGGGATGGGCCATTTCCCTGTTGCGCGAGAAGTGGAACAGCGCGGCCGGTGGCGCGCCGCCGCCGAAAGGCCGGTCGTCGCGGACATATGTCCAGAGCCGCGCTGTCTGCGTCCCTCCCTTCGCCAAGAGGGGGACCGTGGTGTCGTCGCCGTGGAGGCGTTTGGCCGCCAGAACATGGTTCCGGATCAGGGCATGGATCGGTGCCAGAGCCGCGGTGCAGGCGCCGACCTGGTCGGCCAGCGTCGAGAGGCTGAGGTCGACGCCTTCCTTGGCGTAGCGCTCGGCCTGCCGGTTCAGGGGCTGGTGCTGCCCGAACTTCTCGAACAGAACCATCGCCAGCAGGTTCGGACCGGCCCATCCCCGCGGCGTCGGATGGAACGGTGCTGGCGGCTGGCTGATCTTCTCGCAGGTCCGGCACGTGAACTTCTCTCGGACGGTCTGGATCACCTTCCACTGACGGGGAATGACCTCGAGCGTCTCGGTGATGTCCTCGCCCATCTTCACGATGCGGTCCGAACCACAGCAGAAGCAGGCTGTCGGTGCCTCGATCACCACCCGATCACGCGGCAGGTGCTCCGGGAAAGGTTTGCGCACCGGTCGGCGGCGCTCGAAGCCGGCAACCGCCGTGGCCTTCGTATTTCCGGCGGCAACTTCATCCTCGGTGGCAGCCGCCTCGAGTTCCTCAAGCTGCATCTCCATCTGGTCGATCAGGCGGGCGCTGCGTTCGGAGCTATGGCCGTAGTGGTCGCGCCGGAGCTTGGCGACCTCGAGCTTGAGGTGCTTGATCATCGCCTCCGATGTGGAGACCACCGCCCGGGCTTGTGCCAGTTCGCTCTCAGCAGCCTCGGCACGGGCATCCGATGCCGCCAAGGCAGCGCGCAGTCGGGCAATCTCGGAAGCACTATCGGACATGCCCGAAACATACCCTGAACGGATAAAAAACCAACAAAATATGGGATCTGGGGGGCTTTTATCCCGCCTTTGTCGGGCGCTGCGTCCAGCGCGGATTGCGCCAGTCTATCCCCTCCAGAAGATAGCTGAGTTGGGCCGCCGAGATCTGCACCGCCTCGCCGGTCCCGCTGGTCGGCCAGATGAACTTCCCGGCTTCCAGCCGCTTGGTGTAGAGCGACATGCCCACGCCGTCGTGCCAGAGCAGCTTGACCAGGTCGCCCTTGCGGCCACGAAAGCAGAAGATCTCTCCGGCATGCGGATCGCGCCCCAACCCCTGTTGGACAGTCAGCGCCAGCATGTTCATCCCGCGCCGCATGTCTGTCACGCCGCCAGCGATCCAGACGTGCACACCCGCCGGGAACGCGATCATTTGCCCTCCAGGATCGGCAGTAGCCGGGCCAATGCGCCCGGGTCCACCGAAGACGGGACGAGCAGTCGCCGTCCGTTCCGCAGAAGGATCTCGAGCTGGACGTCGGGGGCCGACTGACGCGACGACGTGTCCATCTCGGAGGTCATCTGCACAGGCACGAAAGCAGGGGCGCTTGCGTTCGCGAGTTCGCCGTTTCGATACTGTTGCCGCCAGACGGTCAGCAGCGAGCGAGAGATACCATGCCGCCGCGCTGTTGCTGAGACCTGGCGATGTCCCCGATGGCTTTCCTCGACCACCCGGATCTTGTCCGCGTCGCTCCAGTGCCGACGCCGCGGCGAGTTCTCGGCGGACAGGATCTCGATCTGGGGTGTGAACTTAAGGTCGACCATAACGTCGGACTTATCATCGCGTCCAACGCCCCGTCAGACGGTCCACGCCGGAGCGTTACAATAAACGACTGGTTGGAAACGAAACTAATTCTGCGTGACCTGTCCCCCGGTCGTCCCTCGCTCAGAACGAGAGTGCTTGGGTATATGCGCTGCTCCCAAACCTTGGACCGCCAGATGCTGGAGTTCTCCGGCTCCGACGACTTTGGGCAGGCCGATGGGCATTAGGAAGAGACCTTTAGGTCCTGCCTGTCCGGTCCGAGGTGCACGAGTTATCGAACCGGTGGCTGACCAGACACCTGAACTGAACTGCACCGGTTTGGCGTAAAGGAAAGTGTCCGGTTATTGTTCAGCAATATTTTCGTTGGCAAAGGCACTCGTCGCCAAGGGTTGTGTCACCTGTTTAGGCGAGCCTATCCAGCGATTTGCAGTTTCAGTTCGATCCAGTCACGACACGGTAAATTGCCCCATCATGCCAGCGTCTTCATGTTCGAGGATGTGGCAGTGATACATAAACGGCGTCTCTGCCGTCGCACGCTTATCAAACCGTACGAGAATTTCCGTCGGGCCGTCCACAAGTACCACGTCCTTGAGCCCGACCTGCTGCGGATCGACGGCGCGGCCACCTTGCGAAATGACCTGAAAAGAGGTGCCGTGCACATGGAACGGATGGGTCTGCATATCTGCATCGATGCGCCACAACTCGGTCTCGTTCATTTGCACGGCCTGGTCGATGCGGTTCATATCGTAGGAGTCACCGTTGATGCCCATGGCCTGCCCGTCGCGGCCGATCAGGGTATTGAACATACGACCCATCATGCCGCCGCCGTGCAGATTGAGCCTGAAGGAGCGCGTGCGCACGGGATCACCCATATTACGGATGTCGCTGGGCAACGTCTTGGGCAGGGTGGCCGGCGCTGTAACCGCCGCGTCGCCGACATCGAAGGACATCACCTCGAACGTACTGTCGGAATTGCCGCCGCCGTTCATCATTCCGCCACCGCCCATCATGCCGCCGCCACCCATCATGCCACCACTGCCGACGTCACGGGACACCAAGCGGGTAGGGGCGCGGTTCGCAAAATCCACGACGACCTCGGCCCGTTCGGCAGGGGCCAATTGAAGTGTCGTGTGCGCCACAGGTGCGGGCAGCAGGCCACCGTCGGTGCCGACCTGATGGAACGTGCGACCGTCGGTAAAGCTGAAATCATAGACGCGGGCATTGGATGCATTTAGCACCCGCAGGCGTACCAGCCCCGCTGGCACCGTCAGCTTGGGCCTGATGACGCCATTGACTAAAATCTCTGATCCCCGGAAACCCTGCATGACCCCCATCATTCCAAGGTCATAACTCATGCGGCCGGATCGGTCGAAGCTGCGATCTTGGACGATCAAGGGGATGTCATTGACACCATAGTCATCGGGTAGCCCGGCATCGACATCCGGTTCATCGACGATGATCATGCCCGCCAACCCGCGATAGACCTGATCCGCAGTCTGTCCGTGGACGTGGCTGTGGTACCAGAGGGTCGCGGCGGGATGATCGATGGGCAGTTCCGGTGACCACGTCTGGCCGGGGGCAAAAGCAAGCTGCGGTCCACCATCTAAATGACCTTGCACATGCATGCCATGCCAATGGGCCGTGATGGGGTCATCGGTGCGGTTGACCACGTCAATGTTGGCCGTCCGTCCGCGCTGAAACCGCAGCAACGGGCCAAGGTAGTCCTGACTGTAACCCAATGTATCAGAGGCGGCACCCGACATGAACGCCCGCGTGCCATTCTGGGCCGTCAGGGCGTTGCCGGCACCCGGGCCGATGTCCATCACGTCCGGGGTCGGAAGCGGTGCCCCCGGTTCTGCCGCAAAGGCGCGGTGTGTCAGCAGTATCGGCGTTGCCAGAGCCGCGGATGCGCTTGTCAGAAATTGACGTCGTCTCATGGCGATGTTCCGTTCTTTGCTCAAGTTGTTTGCGGGATCGCTGGCCAGCGGCATGTGGCGCTATCCCGCCAGTCGTCCCGGTGACGGTGGCAGGGCGGTCGTCAAAACTTGTCGACGGGCATCTTCAGGTAGTGGCCGCCGTCGGATTCGGCATCGGGCAGACGTCCCGCCCGCAGATTGATCTGCAAGGCCGCCAACATACGGTCTGGTAGCGCCAGCGTCTTGTCGCGATCCGTTCGGGTCTTGATGTAGTCGGCCTTCGCGGTGCCATCCTTGACATGCACGTTGCGCGCTTTGTGATCGTCAACCGTCGCCTCCCATTCGGGTCTGTCACGCCCGTCGGCACCGTAATCGTGACCGACGAACAGCCGCGTGTTGCCGGGCAGGTCAAGAATCGCCTGCAGCGTCTGCCACAGATCGTCTGCGCTACCGCCGGGAAAGTCTGCCCGCGATGTGCCGCTGTCCGGCTGCATGAAGGTGTCGTGCACGAACGCCGCATCTCCGCAAACATAGGTGATCGACCCCAACGTGTGCCCTGGAGAAAGCATGACTCGCACGGTCAGGTCGCCTACATCGAAGGTAGCACCATCCTCGAACAGGTCGTCGAAATCCGCTTCGGGATCGAAGGCATCAGGCGTGTTATAGTAGTCCCGCCAGAGCTGTGCGATCTCCCGCACTTTCGCGCCGATGGCGTTTGGGGCACCTATTCTTGCCTTCAGGTGGGCCGAGGCCATGACGTGATCCGCGTGCGGATGGGTATCGAGGACGCGTTCGACGGTCAGTCCATGTTTTTTCACCAGGTTCAGCACCTGATCGATGCTTTGCGTGCTTGTCGCGAAACTCGCCGGATCGAAGTTCCAGACCACGTCGATCAGGGCGGCCTTCCAGGTGGCCGGATCGGCACAAATATACTGGATCGACCCAGTGTCGGGTTCATAGATGCCCCAGACGTGAGGGCTGCCCGCGCCAGTCGAAGGGGAATGCCTGACGACCCGCTGTTCAAGTTCAGATGTCATCGTTTTGATCCTTTCGCTTGGAAGATGGAGAGATTTTTTGCCCGTCCACCGACGATGATTCCTAGAACCATCGCAGGTAGAAACAGGAGGATACTGCCAGTCATCGTAGACAGCGCCGTCCACGCGGGACCCGGGCAAAAGCCGCCAATGCCCCAGCCGATGCCGAACACCGCCGACCCAATCAAAAGAGGTGCGTCGATTTGCTGCGATCCAGGCAGATCGAATTCATTGTTCATGACTGGTTCATCACGGCTCCAGATCAGGCGGTAGCCGATGAACGCCGTCAGCGACGCGCCACCCATGACGAAGGCCAAGCTGGGGTCCCACGGCCCCAATATATCGAGAAAGTTAAAGACTTTGGCCGGATCCGCCATGCCCGAGATAATGAGCCCGAGTCCAAAGATCAGTCCAGCGATCAATCCAGTGAATGTACGCATGTTGATCCCCTTAGAAAACGTGCCGCAGCACGGTCGTCGTGGTGACGGCGGTCGCCAGAAACGACGCTACTGCCGCGAAAGACCTGCGTGACAGACGGGCGATCCCGCAGACGCCGTGACCCGATGTACAACCCGAACCAAGCGATGTGCCGATGCCCACCAGAAGACCCGCAACGGCCATGCCGATCAGGCTGGGGGGGATCGTCGCCTTCGGATAGGAACCTGTTGCCATGACAACCAGCAGCGGGGACAGGATCAGGCCGGCCAGAAACGCGATGCGCCATGCCCGGTCGTCGGGTCCGCCAGCGAGGGGCAGGGTAGCGACAATACCCTTTGTAATACCGGTGATGCCCGCGATCTTGCCGAACATCCCCATGACCATGACGGCGCTGATTCCAATCAGCACGCCGCCTAGCAAAGATAGCCAAGGGGTGAATGCGGTGGTAACGACAGGCTCCATAAGGCCATCCTTTCCGATAGACGTTGTATGATCGCAGGTTAAGAATTAACGTAAGTCATGTCTAATTTAGTCAACCCTAATGGATCTGAAAATCCGTTGTCGCCGGCGGACATGCAGGCCCGTGCGCAAGAGGTCGCCGTTCATCTGTCGATGATGTCGAACGCAAATCGGCTGATGGTATTGTGTCATCTGCTGGATGGCGAAATGACGGTTGGTGCATTGCTAGGCCGGCTGGAGCTGAGCCAGTCCGCGCTCAGCCAGCATTTGGCCAAACTACGAGAGGCTGATTTGGTGGCGACCCGCCGAGACGGGCAGACCATTCACTACCGCATCGCGGATCCTAAGGTCCGGGACATGATGGCAGCGCTGTACAAAATCTATTGCCAGCCAGAGTAGGTGGAATGGTCACGGTCGCCTCGAGCCGGTACCGCAAGCTTACCACATCGGCAACAGGGTGCTGACGCGGAAGGCGGCGAACGCGAATTGTGCGACAACGGCACCGCCCAGGACCGCGATGGCAGCCGCCCACATCGCGACCCCGCTGAGACGGTCCAGAACCTCTACGGTGTCAGGCGGCGTTCCAAAATACATGGTCCCCATGATGCGCGCATAATAGAACAATGACGCCGCGGTATTCGCCGCGGCAAGCAAGGCCAACCACAGGTAGCCGCCCTGCATCGTTGTCAGAAACAGCGTCAGCTTGCCCAGAAATCCGACGGTCGGCGGGATACCGACCAGCGACAGGAATGCCAGGACAAGCGCTGCAGCCGCGATGGGTTGTCGCCGCGCCAACCCGGCATAGTCCGCGATCGCCGTGCGCCCACGCAGGTGCGCCACGACGGCGAAGGCCGCCAGATTGCCGATGGCGTAGCTGGCGACGAAGGCCAGCACCGCCATCAGCGCGTCGGGGCTGAGGCCCAGCACCGTGACTGCCATCAGCAGATATCCGGCCTGTGCGACCGAGGACCAGCCGATCAGGCGACGTACGTCGTCTTGCCAGAGTGCGGCGAGGTTGCCGACCGTCATGGTCAAAGCCGCCATGACGGCGAGCAGAGGGCGCAGTCCCAATGCGTCGGGCGGGACGAGTTGCACCAGCCGCGCCATTGCGATCGCGGCCCCGATCTTTGGCACGACGGTCAGAAAGGCGGCGGATGGGACCGGCGCGCCTTCGGCGACATCGGGCAACCACGCCTGCGCAGGCACGGCCCCCAATTTGAAGGCCACGCCGACGAGCGTCAGGGCGAAGCCCACGAACAACAGGGGCGATGGCGTAACACCCGCCGCGAAGGTCGCCGAGAGTGCGGTGTAGCCACTGTCGCCCAGCAGTCCCAGCACCAGCGCGACGCCCGTCACCAGCAAGGCGTTCGCCAAGGCCCCCATCAGAAAGTATTTCATGCCCGCCTCGACCGACAGGGCCCAGTCGCGGTGCCACGCGGCCAGTGTGTAGCCGGTGACCGATGACAGCAGCACCGCGATCACCAGTTGCAGCAGATCGCCGGCCCCGGCCATGGCCATGGCACCCAAAGCGGACAGCAACAGGATGGTGTAGTATTCGCCGTGGCGGGGGTCCGTGCGAAACCAGCCGGGCGACAGCAGGATGCAGAACGCCGTCGCGAACAGGATCATCAGCCGCGCCCAGATGCTGGCCCCGTCGATGGCCCAGGTGCCGGAAAAGGTAAATCGCGTCTCACCAATTTGCTGCACCAGCAGGGTGGCGGCGACAAGAATACCTGCCAGAGCGATCAAGGCCGCACCCGCCTGCCACCTGCGAGGCGCAAAGGCCGCAAACAGCAGGGCCAGCACCGCGGCGACGATGATCGCGATCTCTGGGGACAAGTCGCCGATTGGCATCACCTATCCTCCGACGATCGCACGGGTTGCGCTGCCGATCAGATCCAGCAGCCAGCGCGGATAGATGCCGATCAGCACGACGAGGAACAACAGCAACGACAGGACGGCCCCCTCGCGGCGGCTAAGGTCGGGAAAGCCTTTCCGCGCGGTCGGCAGATCGCCGAAAAAGACCTGCTGCAAGAGCCGCAGGAACAGCGCGGCCGTGATCAGGATACCCAGAAGGCCGATGGCTGCGATCACGGGGAACACGGCAAAGGCGCCGACGAAGATCTGCACCTCGGCCACGAAACCTGCCAGTCCCGGCAGGCCAAGGCTGGCGAAGGCCGCAATGACGGCGGCGACGGTCAGTTTTGGTGCAACGCCCGCCAATCCGCCAAAGGCGTCAAGATCGTAGGTCTGGCTGCGCGCCCAGAACCCGCCTGCGATCAGAAACAAGGCACCGGTAATCAGGCCATGGGCTACCATTTCGACCACGGCACCGGTCAGGGCAAGGGACCGCGCATTCTCTGCACCGGCCAGCATGGCCCCGGCGGCGGCGATCCCCAGCACGGTATAGCCCATGTGATTGACCGAGGTGTAGGCGATGCGGCGTTTCAAGTTGGTCTGCCCCAGTGCCACGATGGCCCCCCCACAGGATCGAGGCCAGCGCGAACAGCGCGATGGGCAGGGCATAGGCGGCAAAGCTTTCGCGCAGCATCTGCAGCGGAATGCGTACCATGCCGTAGGTGCCCATCTTCAGCAGCACGCCTGCAAGGATCGCCGATACCGGGCCGGGGGCCATGACGTGCGCCGGCGGCAACCATGTATGGACCGGGAACAATGGCGTCTTGACGGCAAAGCCCACCATGAAGCCCAGCAGGATCAGCCCGCCGCGCAGGTCCATGCCCGCCAGTGGCTGCGCCGCGATCAGCGCGCGCATGTCGAACGTGATCGGGTCCACAGACAGGACCAGCCCGATGATCGCCAGCAGGATCGCGAGCGATCCGGCCAGCGTATAGATAAAGAACTTCAACGCTGCCCGCTCTGCGCCGTTGTGGCCCCATCGCCCGATGAGGAAGAACATGCCGACAAGGCTCAGATCGAAGAAGACGTAGAACAGCAAAAGGTCCAATACGAGGAACAGGCCCAGCGACACGGATTCCAGAAACAGGAACCACGCGTAATAAGCGATAGGCCGGTCCGGGTTTTCCATCGGCCAGGCAATGCAGGCAATGAACAGCACGCCGCTCATCAGTGACAGGGCCAGCGACATGCCGTCCACGCCCACGCGCCACGCGACACCCAGCGACGGGATCCACGGCACCTCGGCCACGGATTGAAATGCCGGTGCCTCTTCTCCGGTCCTGAACAGCGCCCAAACGATGATCAGGCAGGCAAAGGACAGGACCGATGCGCCGATGGACAGCCACCGGGCCTTTTCATGTCCAAGGCCCGGTGAAAGGACCAGCGCCAGTGCCCCCAGCATCGGGATCAGGATGGCGAGTGTCAGCATGTCAGGCTCCTGCAGCGAGTATGGCGACGACGGCAAAGATGCCGCAGACGATGTAGGCGTAGTAGTGATGTGACAGGCCGGATTGCAGGCGTCGTGCCTCGCGCCCCAGCATGCCGGTGATATCGGCCGTGCCTTCGGGTATGCCGTCCGACAGCGCTTCTCCGAAGCGGTCGGCGATCCGGGCCAGCCAGTCGCCAAAGGCGGCGGTGGCGCGGACGCCCTTGTCGACGACCCGGTTGTCCGTGGCGGCAATCGCCCTTGATCCGCGTCGGGCCAGCGCGGCAACGCGACGGGGTCCGGCATCGAGTATGTCGTCGTCCAAACGTGCGGCAGCGCGTGCCAGCGCATCGAACGGCAGCACCACGCCCCGTGTGATCAGCGTCGGCAGGCCAAGCCAATCCGACGCGGCCGCCGCAGCGCCGGTGCGGCCAAGGGCGGGGTTGTGGCGCACGACGTAGATGCCGGAGGCGACCCCCACAGCCACGCAGATCAGCGAGAGGACGAGGCCCAGTGTGCTGCCTTCGGGCAGGGTGAATCCGGTTGCTGCCGCCAGCGTGTCGGACGGGGGCCACACCCACAGCAGACCGGTCGCCAGCGTCAGGGCGCCAAGTCCGGCAAGACCTGCGGTTTCCGACCAACCGGGGGCCGCGATGTCGCGGTCCTCGTCACTGCGACGGCCAAACGCCAGCAGCACGAACCGGGTCGCATAGGCGGCACTGAGGGCACCGCCGATCATGACGCCGACCGAGAGCCAGAAATCTGCGTGCTCTGCGGCCTTGACGATTTCTTCCTTGCTCCAGCCGCCGCCGGTCAGTGGCAGGCCCGCGAGACCTGCCGCGGCGATCACCGCAAGGCCGGCGATCAGCGGCATGATCCGCCCCAGCCGCATCCGGTCCAGCCGGTAACTGCCTGTCGCATCGCCAGCTGCGCCGGCGACAAGGAAAAGCGGGGCCTTGAAGGTCGCATGAACGATCAGGTGAAGCGCCGCCACACCGGGGTAGCCCGCACCGATAGCGACAAACATGAATCCCAACTGGGCAGAGGTCGAAGCCGCCAGAAGGCGTTTGGCGTGGTTTTGCAGGACGCCGGTGACGCCGCCTGTCAATGCTGTCGTCAGGCCGATCGCGATGGTCGTTGCCTGCCACCCCGGGACGACCGACAGGGATGGATGCAGGCGCGCGATGATGTAGGCTCCGGCCGCCACCAGCGTTGCGGCGTGCAGCAGGGCGGATACAGAGCTTGGCCCTGCCATTGCGCGAAACAGCCAGGGCGCGAACGGCACCTGTCCTGCCTTCGATGCGGCGGACAGCAAAATCCCGTAGGCGACAATGAACGCCAATGGCCCTGACAGCGTCGCGATCCCGGCATAGTCAAACGATCTGGTCCCTGCAAACAGGGCCATCGCGGCGGCGAAAAGGCCCAGATCGCCAAACCGGGTGACGACAAAGGCGTAAAGGCCAGACCGAGGGTTTTCGATGGCGCGCCACTTGTGCGCGATCAGCGCCCATGAACAGGCACCGATCAATTCCCATCCGATCAACAACGTCAAAAGATCGCCCGCGACGACGACCAGCTGCATCCCGCCCGTGAACAGGATCATCAGTCCGGTCAGACGTCCGATGCCCTGCGCGGCCTCGTGCTGGGTCGCATGAAACACCACCGCGAGCGCCACCGTCGGCACCATCAGCGCAATGGCGGCCGACAGCGGCGTGAGTGCGGCGGACAGACGGATTGCATCGCTCCAGATCAGTGTCGCGGTCCAGCCCTGTGCGGCGGCCAGCAGCGTCAGACACAGCGTGGCGCCCAAGACCACGACAGCAACCGTGCCCAGCCAGCGCCGCGACCGGTCGCCCATCGCTGCGATCACAGCGCCGGTGACGATCGGAAAAAGGGGGATCAGCCAGAGCATCAGTTCTTCAAGGTCTTGATGGATTCGATGACGTCCGCCTGCCGCTTGCGATAGACCGCCACGACCAGCGCAAAGCCGATGGCCAGTTCGACCGCCATCACGGCCATGATCAGGATCGCCAGCAACTGCCCCTTTGGCAAACCGCCAAGGCTATAGGCCCAGAATCCGACGGTCGCCAGAAGGGTCCCGTTCAGCATCAGCTCCAGCCCCATCATCAGCATGACGAAGGACTTCTGCGACAGCGCGCCGAACAGGCCAATGCCGAACAATGCCGCGGCGACAATCAGAAGGGCCGTCAGGGTCATGTCAGTGGCCCTTTCCGTGATCGTCATGGGCCTGCATCGCGGGCTTTTTCTGCATGCTCATGCCGTGGCCGGCGTGGCCACCGTGGCCCTTGCCGTCTTCGGCCTTGCGACCCGCCGGGGGACCGCCTGCGGTCAGGCCGGGCGGGACGGAGCCTTGCCCGGCCGAGCCGAAGCGTCCACTCGCGCTCGACAGCACGACGGCACCGACCATTGTTGCCAGAAGGGTCACGCCCGCCGTCTCAAAAATCAGCATGGAGTTACCGAGAAGTTCGAACCCGAGATCGCGCAGCGTGTCGCCGCCCGGCGGCAACGGGTTATCGGGCAGCGGTGTCGTCAGGATCGCAACGGTCAGGCCGACGAAGGCGGCGATCCCGGCCCCGATGGAGAAGCGATACTGGTGGACCATCTGCATCGGGTTCAGGCCAGCGGGGTTCATCATGAACATGACCATGAACAGGCCCATGACCATCATCTCGACCGCCATCATGAACACGGTGGCGACGCCAATGTAATCGGCCGACATCAGCAGCGCGATGCCACCTACAGCGATAAAGGACACCATCAGCGCAAATGTCGCGCGAATCATGGAATCGACCCGAAAGACCCGCCAACCGCTCCAGATCGCGAGTGCGGAGAGGGCGTAGAACAAGATATCCTTTGTCATAGCGCCACCAGTCCTGCCCAGATCAGGTCAGCGAACGACAGCGGCAACAGGACCATCCAGATCAGGCCCATCATGCGGGACACGGGCATGCGCGCTGCCAGATGCGACAGGCCGATCACGAGGGTCATGACGAGTAGGGTCTTCAAAGCGATCCAGAGCGGCCCCGGCAGCACTGGCCCGAGATAGCCGCCCAGAAATACGGTCGCAGCCATGGCCGAAAACCCCGTCAGTATCGCCAGCCGCGCGATCTGCCAGCCCAGGCGGTCCGGTCCAGACGCCTCGACAGAGGTTCCACCCGCCAGATCGGCGCTGTCCGCATAGTCGAACGGGCCGCGCAGGGTCAGTGACAGGCCAAGCAGCAGGAACAGCGGCAGACCCAGCGGCTGGCGGATCAGGTTCCAGACATCGGCTTGCGAACTCACGATGTCGCGCAGGTCCAGCGACTGGGCGGGCAGGGCGGCCGCGATCAGGACGAACATGCTCAGCAGCATGATCGGCAGGCCAATCGCGACATAACGGTAGGCCCCGATCATCGCCAGCGGCGCATTCGGCGACCAGCCATGCAGAAAGACGACGACAACGACCAGCGCTTCGCACGCGCCCCACAGGACCACGCTGGTCGGAAGGGCGATAAGGGCCGTGTCGGGTCCCAACGGCACCAGCGCCAGCCCGGTCAGGGCCAGCGCCATGTAACCGGCAATGGACAAAAGCGCGTTCATCCTATCGGGGGCCTCTGTGGTCAGCCGCTGTTGCGTCAGCCACAGGGCCGCTGTCCTGAGCGGCCCGCCCCCGTGCCCGACATCCCGTCCCGAGATCCAGCCGCGACACGCGGTATCAAGAGCTGCCGCCAGCCAAACGCTGGCGCACAGGAAAACGAGCATGCCAAGTATCGTCAGCAGCGTCATGACATATGCCCCGCGTGCATATCATGCCCAGAGTGGTCCTGGGTGTCGTCCTGATCATCCTGATCGCTGTTGTTGCAGATGACGCGCAATATCGCGGTATCGAGGCTGCACAACACCAGCATGGCCGCATGCCATTCCAGACCGACCAACAAATTTTCAAGCGTCGTGTCGCCGGCTTCTGGCCAGGCGGCATCTGGTTCTGTCCCTGTCATGCGATCAAACCGGGTGCGCACGTCCGACCCGTCTGGCAACCGACCCAGCCCGGATGGGATCGCAAACCGCGCACCGGACATCCGGATCAGCCGCCGCAGAACGGGATCACCGGCATGGTTGCCTAATGATCTGATGGCGAGAGCGGGCAAACCCAGCAGGCTTAGCATGGATGCCAGCGGTGCCCCGTCATGGTCGAACGGCAGATGCGTCACCACGACCTTCTGGATTACATCGCCCTGCAGCGTCAGTGTCAGGACCAGACCGGGCGGAAAGAACTGCAGGAACGGTCCGAAAGCAGCTGTGTAACTGTCCAGCGCCAACCCGTCGCGGATGTCGTCGTCGGTCATGGCCATCGGCCGACCGTAAGGTGTACCACCCATCATGCCCTTGCCGCCTTGCCCGTGAGGGCCGACACCGCGCCATTCCGAAGGGGGCGCGTCGGGCAGGATATCGGGCGCGGAGGCACGCTTGCCTGCCAGCACCGCGGTGAAAACCTCTGCCACCGCCCGGCCGATGTCATCATCAGCGGCGACTGCGATGGCATCCGGCAACGAGGGGAGGGGAGGGGACTGCCACAAAAGCGTCGCTCTGGGATGCGGCAGCTGGTCGTGCAGACGATGCAGATAGGGGATGAGAGCGTCAGGCATCTGGCCAGCCACCAGCAGAATGCTGGCAGCGCGTGGCGTATCAACGACTGACAGACCCGGATGCCGAGAGAGCGTCAATGCCGCGGCTGGGGCACCGTCCCCCATAGCGATGAACACAGGCACCCGTGCGCCCGCCGCGAGGCGCGTGATCCACGTCATTCCCATTTGAAAATGCCTTCCCGCCATCCATAAAGGATGCCGACGGACAAGATAGCCAGGAACATGCCCATCTCAGCCAAGGCCTTGCCGCCTTCTGCGACATAGACGACAGCCCACGGATACATGAACATCATTTCCATCTCGAAGGCGACGAAAAGCAGGGTCATGGTGTAATAGCGGGCGTGGAAACGTTGCCACGCGTGGGTTTGCGGGTCGCCACCGCCCAACACCGGGCGCTGCTGCGGTGCCGTGGCCGGGCCGGAAAAATCAGACCAGCCGGCCGCGCGAAGACCGCCGACGAACACAAGCGTCAGAGCGAAGATTCCGGCAAGAATTAAAATTGTTTCCATGGAAATGCGAGGAGCCCTCCCTTGGGGTCGTCGGACATGATGTGCCATATGGGGTCATGCACAACCTATAAATCAACAGACCTCCCGCGCGGGAGGGTTCCGCACCAGCGGGATTGTTTTAATTTCCCGACATTATTGCAGCAGTTTTCCTGCAATGCCTTGCTGATGATGTTGACGTTTTACAGATGTGCTAGGTGTTCCGAAGCGATATCAATTTCATGCAGCCGATTTGGCAAAGCGGGACCGCAAACTGGCCCTGCGAGGTTGCATGGTACCAAGCAGAACCTCTCGGCCGTCTCGCACATAACGCGCTTGGCATTTCGATGGCAGCAAGGCTGCTCTATCCCGTGACGGGGCTGCTTCTATCTCCGATGATTGCAGATGCGGCGACGAGCTTCTCATCAGTCTCAGTCTCAGTCTCAGTCTCAGTCTCGGTCACTGCCAGTGCATTGTGACAGCGCCAGGTGGAATTGTAGCGCATGAGATGATCCCGATGGCCCTGACGTCACCACGCACCCTGCGAACACGCTGCGATAATCACAGGACCGCGATCTGAGGCCGGCGGCCTCAAAAGCGACTTGCCTTCCCCTGCAGGAAGGTGGGTAGCGGAAAACATCGATAAAATCTGCTTTCAGGCCAGTCACATCGGAGTTCTCCCCATGCGCGACCAATACGCCGTCGACCGTCGTCAATTTCTGGCTCTCGCCGGGTCCACCACGCTCGCTGCAGGTCTTGGTTTCAGCCCGGCTGCGTGGGCTGCGACGCCCCGTCAATCACTAACGGTTGGCACACGCACGATCGAAGTGAATGGCAAGGCTGCGACCGTCTTCGGGATTACAGATACCAATGGACGATCCGGTTTGATCCTTGACGCGGCGGGCGGGTTCAACGTGTCGTTGACCAACGCGACCGACGTGGCCACGATCATGCACTGGCACGGGCTGACGCCCCCGTTCGGCATGGACGGCAACCCCCTGTCCCAGCAGCCCATCGCGCCCGGTGCGTCCATGGCTTACAGCTTCGATCTGCCGCGCGGCGGGACCAACTGGATGCATTCGCACTTTGGCTTGCAAGAGACGCAGCTCATGGCCGCCCCCCTCATTGTCCGCGAGGGCGAGCCGCAGATGCAGGAGGTCGTCGTCCTGTTGCACGATTTTTCATTCACACCTCCAGAAGAGATCCTTGCGACCCTGAAAGGGAAAGGCGCCGCGGTCGTCGGATCCGGCACGGCAGCGATGGACATGGGGATGCCCGGCAGCGGGACCGCGATGCCGGGGATGGCCATGGGCGGCATGGCGGGGATGGACCATTCCGGCATGACCATGAACGGGAACGATGGTGCCACGGCAATGCCGGGGATGAACATGCGCGGCATGGCGATGGGTGGCATGGCGATGGGCACCATGGACATGGACCTGAACGATATCACCTTCGATGCCTATCTCGCCAACGACCGCACGCTGGCCGATCCTGAAATCGTCGGTGTCGACAAGGGCGATACTGTCCTGCTGCGGATCATCAACGGGGCGGCATCGACAAACTTCTGGATCGACCTTGGCCAGATCGAGGGTACGGTCAAAGCCGTCGATGGCATGCCCGTTCAACCCCTGCGCGGCAGCAGGTTTGGCCTGGCCATGGCGCAACGTATCGATATCGAGGTCACGATGCCGGCAGACGGTGCCGCGGTTCCTGTGTTGGCGCAGCGCGAAGGGGACATCGCCCGCACGGGAATCGTGCTGGCACCGACCGGTGCGACGGTCACGAAGATCGCCGCGGCCGCCGACACAAAATCCGCCCCCGTCCTTCTGGAACTGGAACGTCAGCTTGTGGCCGCATCGCCGCTTTCGGCCAAACCTGTCACGCTGCAGATCATGGCGATGCTGACGGGCGACATGCAGACCTATGTCTGGGGGATCGACGGGCGGACCTTCGACAACCGTCAACCGCTGGAGGTCTCCATGGGCGACCGCGTCGAGGTCACGATGCACAACATGACCATGATGTCGCATCCCATGCATTTGCACGGACACCACTTTCAGGTCGTCGGCATCGACGGGCAGAAAATATCCGGCGCGATGCGGGACACGGTTCTGGTCCCGGCGATGGGAATGGTCACGATCCAGTTCGACGCTGACAACCCCGGTGAATGGCCGTTGCACTGCCACAACCTTTACCACATGGCGGCGGGCATGATGACGACGGTAAAATACGTCTAGATCGGGCAGCGCAGGGAGCGCACCCATCTCAGGCTATATGTGCTACCACTTGCAGGCCGGGCCTCGACGCATTGAAGGTCGAGCCTGACTCCGGTTGTCGTGCTTGATAGGTGTCCTGCATCGCATTGCGCGTTTGAAACCTGCCCCTACGCGAGAGACAAGGCACAAAATGAACAACACTTATAAGGCCATCATCGCGGTTTTCGTGCTTGGCGGCTTGGGCTTCTACTGGACCGCCCGACAGGCTTCACCCGAAGATACGTCTGCGTCCATTCAACCTGCTGCTCCAAGCGCGCTGGCCAGCAATGCGCCGATCGTCGACGTTGCGGTTCCGGCCGAACTCTCGGCCGACGCCCGGATGGGGCAGCGTGGGTTTGAGGCGAAATGCGCATCGTGTCACGGCACGCACGCTGCAGGGCAGACTGGCGTGGCGCCACCGCTGGTACACAAGATCTACGAGCCCAACCACCACTCTGACGTGGCATTCGTACTGGCGGCAAAAAATGGCGTACGGGCGCATCATTGGCAATTTGGAAATATGCCCCCGGTCGATGGCGTGACCAACGCCGACGTCATGTTGATCGCGCGCTATATTCGCGAACTTCAGCAGGAAAACGGTATCTTCTGATGTCACGCAGATGAGACGTTCAGACTAAGGGCGTCCCCCGAAACGCACACATCTGTTGTTCTTCCAATGAAGATACTTGCGGGCACGTGTCCAACACCCGGCTCATTTTTTTGAATGAGAATGATGCAGGGATCTACGTTCGTTCTTTTTGAGTATGGCCGTCAGTTGGCAGGATCGAAGCGCTCAACTCCTCCAGGCTGGTTTGCATGCGACCGCGTTGGTCTGCCGGGTAAGCCTCAACGGGCGGCAGCCCACCATTGAGATAAAACAGAACGAGATCACGTGCGATGGGGGCTGCAGCAAGCGAGCCGCCACCACCGTGTTCCACGAGGACAGATACCGCGATGCGCGGTTGCGCTGCCGGGGCGAAAGCGGTGAACAGCGCATGGTCCCGGCGGTTCCACAAAAGGTCCGCCTGACTGCGCACGCCGGCAGCCCGTTCTGCCGCCGTAATGCTGAACACCTGACTGGACCCGGTCTTACCCGCCATGGTCTGCCCTTCGGCCACAATCCGCGATGATCTTGCCGTGCCACGTGCTGCATTGACAACATCCGTCATGCCCGCGTGGACAAGTGCGAGGGACGCGGGAGACAGTCCCATGTCCTCGAAATTCCGGGTGTCGCCTGCCATCTGCGGTTTGAACAAGCGGGGCTCGACGTTCTTTCCCGACGCAACCCGCGCCGCCATGATGGCAAGTTGCATCGGCGTTGCCAGCACGAAGCCCTGACCGATGGACGCGTTGATCGTATCGCCGATCAGCCATTCCGTCCCGTAGCGTTCCAACTTCCAGACCCGGGAGGGGTTCAGACCCGATGAAATGCCTGAGAGGGGCAGGTCGGGCCGCTGACCGAGACCCAGTCGTGCGCTCATGGCGTGCAGGTTGTCGATCCCCACCCGCCGCGCCATCTCGTAGAAGAATACGTCACAGGACTCGCGCAGGGCACCGCGCAAACTGATGTGGCCATGCCCGCCGCGCTTCCAGCAGTGAAACCGCCGACCGCCGATTTCGACAAACCCGGGGCAATAGACGGTCTCTTCGGGGCCAACCTCGGTACCCTCCAGTGCCGCAAGTGCCAAAGACATCTTCAGAACGGAACCTGGCGGATAGGCCCCTTGGACGACCTTGTCCGACAAAGGCCTGTAAGGATCGTCGCGCAGCGCATTATAGTCCTTCGACGAGATACCATCGACGAAGAGGTTCGGATCGAATGTCGGGGCCGAAGCACAGGCCAGCAGGTCACCGTTCTGCACGTCTATGACCACGGCTGCCGCACTCTGGCCAGCCAGTCGTGCAAGCGCGAAGTTCTGAAGATGATGATCAATCGTCAACTGCAGGTCCGCGCCCGGCACAGGTGGCACCCGGTCCAGGCTCCGCATGACACGGCCCGCAGCGTTGACCTCGACCGACAGGCGACCCGCGGTGCCGCGCAAGGACGTCTCCTGCGCCTTTTCGATACTGATCTTGCCGATATGAAACCCGGGCAGGGTCAGCAGGGCGTTATTGCCATCGTTGTCTGCGACGTCCTGCGCATTGGCACGCCCGACGTAGCCAATGAGATGGGCGAAATCGGTCCCGAAGGGATAGACCCGCTGAAGCACGACGTCTGCCGAAATGCCCGGCAAAGCAGGAGCATTCAGTGAGATCTGTGACAGCTCGTCCCAGGTAATGTCCCTGGCAACCGTAACCGGTACGAAACTGCTGCGATCCGCCATCTCGTCCAGAATCTGCCTCAGGTCATCGTCGGACAGCCCCAAAATCTTCTGCACGTCCGCCAGGACCTTTTGGGGATCGCCGGCCCGCTCGCGTACGATGGTCACCTGATAGGTCGGCCGGTTATCAGCCAGCACGGCACCGAACCGATCCAGAATGCGCCCACGGGGCGGCGCCACGAGTTGCATGCTGATCCGGTTTTCCTCGGCCATCATGCGATACGTGTCTGCCTCATCGATCTGCATCCTGTGCATTCGCAAACCGAGCGCGCCTGCGACCGTCAGTTGGGCCCCTCCCAGGATCATACTGCGGCGCGTCAGCCGGGGATGTGCCTTCGGGTCTGTTTGCAATTTGGTCATGGCACGAGCCATTCCGTGGCGAGGGCCGTGCGCCGGGCTGCGATGTTGCGCCAGATACCGATGGCCAGAAGGATCAACCCGGCCAGAGCGACGTAGGGTCGGACAGGATCGAAATATGCCAGCAACAGGGGACCGCCGAAGATCAGCATGAGGATCTTGTTGCAGACAGGGCAGGCGATACCGACAAAGGACAGGACGCCGCCGATCCCGGCCCGGCGCGCGCCACAGGCCGTAAAGCGCACTGCAAAGAATACCCCGGTCAGGATGGCCAACAGAAGTACTGCCGGAAATTCCCAGGCAGCAACGGGTGTCATCCGTATGAACAAGGGGTTGGACCAGACTGCGGTGATCGTGCCGACACTCGCGAAGGTGATCAGGCCCCAGATCAGGCCGGCCCGTGGGCGATAATGAGATTCCACGTCAGTTTCCTCCGCTTTCCATACCGGCCATTCCTTCCATACCCGCCATACCGCCCATCGTTGGATCGGTTACAGGAGTAGGCAGTCCAACGCTCGTCTGACCCGCCGGAGTGAGGAGATAAGTCGCGATCGCTTCCCGGTCGCGATCGGTCAGCATTCCCGTGCCTTGCGCAATCGCTTCGGCCATACTGCCGCCCAGGACGTCTCCGTCTGGCATGATCCCTGTCCGCAGGGCGTAGGCCATGTTTGCAACGGTCCAGCCCCGCGTCAACAGGGCCTCCGTCCTGATGGATGGGGCCTTGTTCCCGCCAGGCAAGTTGGCATTGCCAGCGAGGCTCTCACTGGTGTCCAATCCACCGAACAGTCCGCGGGCTGTGTGGCATGCTGCACAATGCGAAGCACCGTTCACCAGCTGTTGTCCACGGTTCCAGGCATCCGACTGCGCCATGACCGGTGTCATTTCGGACTGTGTCATGTACCGCGCCCGCCATAGCTTGAGACCCCATCTGAGGTTGAACGGAAAGTTCAGATCATGGCGCGCCGCGGCGACAGGGACGGGGGGGACCGTGCGGAACGCCGTCCAGAGATCCGCAATGTCCCCATCGGTAAAGCGGTTGTAGAACTCGTAAGTAAATGCCGGATAATAGGCCTTTCCATCGGGTCTGACGCCCTGCCGCACCGCGACAGCAAACTGGTCGAGCGTCCAGTTTCCAATGCCATGGACCGGATCCGGCGTCAGGTTCGGCGGAACGAAGCGACCGAACGGCGTGTCCAGCGGTGCCCCGCCGGCGAGTGCGGCTCCGCCTCTCTGAACGTCCGTGTGACATGCGACGCACCCAGCGGATCGCGCAAGATAGGCCCCGCGCTGTGCATCGCCTTCCATCATGCCAAGGGTGACAGGTTCCACGATGGGCCAGCGCGATACGGTAAAGATGCCCGCACTTGCAAGGATTCCTCCCAGGACCAGCGCAACGACAAGCCATCGCATCTCAGCTGCCCCGCCGAAATTGGCTGTGGCAGGCGGCACATGTCTGGCTGACCATTTCAAAGGCGACCGGTGCGGGCATGGTGGCATAATCGAGGACGCCATTGTCGCGCTCCTCCGGCAGGACTGTTGCGCTTGCGCGCGCGTCAGCCGTCGGTTCGACACCCATCAGTTGCGCCACTGTCAGATCCTGCGAGGGTAGCGCGTCGGTATCGGCCATGCCGGACATGTCGGCCATGCCTTCCATTGTCCCCATGTCGTGAAGCGGGCTTGCCGGTCGTGGCGCTGTCAGCCCATTGGGAACGGCCATCGCCAATCCGAAGGCCTGACTCGCGAGCAAATCGGCCAGATCGGAAAAGTCATCCCACCGCTCCCATAGCGCCGACACTGCGTAGGATGTCGCGGGAATGGCCTCCTCTGGGAATAGCTTGACCATGTTACCGCCCGCGTGTGCCATGATCGTCGCGGCACCCTTCTGAGCCGCGGCGATATCATAGGGAGCCTCCCCGCGCATCATCGGCGCAAGCTCACCCATGACCTTCTTCATGGCGGACATGCCGTTCATGCGCTCAAGCACGACGCCTGTGGCACCATTATGGGCAAACGCGGCGGCACCCAGCGACGATGCAATGATCGCGCCGATCGTTATCGATCGTTTCATATCTGTCTTCTTCTCGAATGTGGCGATGTGGCGAAGCGGTCCCCGTTAGGGACATGGCTTCAGACGCGCGGTGGCGGCACATCGGACCCGCGGCCCTGCTGATCGGCCGCGGTCGAAATCGCTGGCCTCGCATGCAGTGCTGCGGCGGGCGTGGGTCTGGGCGGAATGGCGTTTGTGACTCCGATGGCCAATCCACAGGCCATCAGGGTATGGCACCCCGTTGCAGCGGAATGGCTGGGTGTCGCCACCGTCACGGACTGTACAACAGCGTGCGGGCGAACGTGGCTCTCGGAAGCGGATCGGACATGTCCACCGTCCAGAAACAGCAGCGCGATGAGAAGTGACATGAGACAAGACGCCACCCGTAAGGGGCGTCCACGCGGACATCGCGAGAAAAGACCGCTCATCAGCAGCTTGCAAGTGTCAGTCACCCAGCACCTTTGCCAGCCGAACGCATTGCAGCTGCGGAAGCGCGCCGGCGTCGTCGTGGTCTGCGTTGGGTAAAAACTGGTCATGTCGCCTGCACGCCGTGTTTGAACGGTTATTATTGAGACAACTTGGAACAGGTTCCAGCGCTGGAGGGTCAAACGCTTTCTGATGCGGTCCTCCGCTAAAGTGCCACTCTGGATCCTCAATTTGCACTTTGCTCACTGAGGTCTTCTGCATCTGGCACACTTGCGAGCAGCTGATCTCCTTGATGCTTGCGAATATTGGGCGTCCGGTCAGTTTCCTACTGCTGGACCGTCCATCGTCAGGTGACGGCCGCATCGCAAGGCCGGTCCGTTTCGACACCGATCAAGGCTTTGAACAGGGAGACCGTGACGGTTCCCAGAAATGCTGTTCGCCCCACAACAAAGGCCGGCGTGCCGATGAAGTGAAAGAGACTTGCAACAGCCTTGCTCTTGAGGAGCTGGTCGGTGGTGCGGGATGATTGCATATCCGATTGGAACGCTTCGATATCGAGCCCGATGCTGGCCGCGATCTGGGACACATAGGCCAGATCGGTGACCGCAGGCGTACGGATCAACCGGGCGTACATCTCGCTGTAGGCACCTTGCCTCTGCGCTGCCAGCACAGCCCGGCTGGCAATGATCGACGCATCGCCAAGGATCGGCAGTTCATGACGGACGATGTAGAAGCGATCGGGCATATCCTGTTCGATCTCTGACAACCGCGCATCCATGACGCGGCAATTGGGGCATCTGAAGTCGGAAAAGACTGCGACAGGAACGCGGCCCGGAACAGGATCGCCGTAAAGAGCATCACAGGGGTGGTCGCGAACGTCCTGAGCCAAAACGCGGGCCGCGGCCGACACGGCGTCTCCGTTCGAAAGTCCGGCAAAGATTGGCTGGTTTGTGGTAATGGTGCCGGCGGCCGTGAGTTCCCGGAAGGGCGGCAAGTCGTCAAGGTTTCTAAAGTCGAGAGACGGCGTCCGCAAAGACAGTAGGTGCGGTGCCCCTTTCACCCAAGCGCCAACAGCCAGTGCGCCACCCGCCAACAGAGCGCGTCGTTTCCAGACACTCATGATTGACGTCGTCCCAGCGCTGCCGCCTCGTCGTTTTTTAACGCTCTCGACTGGGGCATGCTCATGCAAACAGCAGGACCAGCATGACGACCGACATCGCCACCATGCCGAGGTTTTCGGTCAGCGACACGAAGCCCAGCGGTACGTTGCTGTCTCCGCCGACACAGGCGCATTTCAGTTCGCGCTTATCGATGTAGACCGCTTTGAAGACGCTCACCGCGCCGATTGTACCGATCAGCAGCGCCAGCGGGGCCGACAACCATGTTGCGACCATCGCCGTCATCAGGATGCCAGCCCCGGTCTCGATGAAGGGGTAAATGTATCCGTACCGCACCCAGCGCTTGGCCAGCAGGTCGTAGTTCAGGAACATTGTCGAGAAACTCTCGATGTCCTTCAGCTTTTGCAGGCCCAGCAGGATCATCGACAGTGACACGAACCATCCCAAAGTCTGCCAGGTCAGCAGCGTCTGAAACGCATACCACGTGAAAGCCACTGCCGTCAGCGCCGCGACCGAGAACAGCGCGATGACGGGGGTATAAGACAGTCCGTCGTCATCCGGGTCGGCCTTGCCAAAATACACCTGCAGATCGTCATGGCCTCCGATCCGCTGACCGTCGATGAAGGTCTGCGGCGTCGTCTTGACGTCGTGCTCCGACTTGAAGGCCTCGGTCTCTTCCTTGGTTTTCAGGTGATGATCTTCGACTGTATAACCCTGCCGTTCCAGCAGGTCCTTGGATTTCAGGCCGTAGGGGCAGGTGTGTTCTGGCATGACCATCCGGTAAAGGACGGCCGTTCTGGCGTCCGCACTGTTGTCTTTGGGCATGGGGCAGTTTCCTTATCTTACGTGATGCCGTTCAGGACGCACAGGCCCAGTAACCATCGTACCCGACGGTCAAAGGTTGCCCGGTGGTCAGATCGAACAGCAGGGTGGCTTCATCCTCAGCGGCATGGGGCGTAACTGTCACCCGCAGTCCCTCCGTCTGGGCCGCAACGCCAGCATTGTCGGGTGTGCCGTCACCGGTCAGCATGACCAACTGGCCGGACACCTTCGTCACCGATGCGCCGTCGGCGGCAACGGCGAACACCGGGTCCGCATCGACGCCACGGCGGAAATTGCAAACCGCTCCGGCGGGCAGGGCGCGGGTGATCTCATCATCGCTCAGCGGTGCGAGATCGACAGAGGCGATGACGGCGGACGACAACGCCTCGGTCAGCGAAGCCACTTCGGCCGGGGCATCGGCTTCGCCCAACGGATACGTCGTTTGTTCGCCATTGGCTTCGATATCGGCGATCATCCAACGCATTTCCGCGATCTCGCGGTCCTGCGCCTCGATGATCTCGTCGGCCAGCTTGCGCACGCGGGGATCCGAGATGTTGGCGCGCGACGACGTCAGGATTGCGATGGAGTGGTGCGGGATCATTGCCTTCATCCACGCGACGTCGCCGACCGTCTCTTGTGACCGCACCAGCCAGAGCGCCAGCGCGAACACCACTGCGGACCCGCCGAAGATCGCCATATTAACTGTACGGTTCTTGTACATGCCCAGCATGAACGCCAGCATGATAATCGCCATGATCGCACCCATATAGAGCGCCATCCACATGCGGGTCTGCGAGAAATAAATATGCTCAAGGGAATACGAGTTCAGATACATCAATCCGAACATGACCACAGTGGAGGTGGCGATCATCGCGAAGAAGCGGACATAATGCATGGGGTATCCTTCTTGAGTACGGCTTTGCAGACGCAACCAAGTTCCGGCGCTGGAATGTTCCCATAAAATCAGTATTTTTATACAGCGCCCCGTGATGCGAGGCGGACCGGGGCAAACCGTCACCTTTGCTGAAAGGCATCAGGTCGGGATGAAAGTGAGTTCAGCGAACCGTGGGCACCTGAAATCCGGTGATGCCATGGCCATCCTCAATCCATCCGGGCAGTATTAAAAGGGAATGCCGTGACGGTGAACATCTGCATCTGCAACACCTGCGCACCGGCGGCATCTGTAACGGTGTCCAGGCTGCGGCTGATGGCGGCCATCGGTGCTGCAGGTTTGAACGACACCGTGAGCGTGTCGACGGCCGCCTGCCTCGGCGCGTGTCAGACCCCGTCGTCTGTGGCACTCCAAGGTCAGGGTCGCGCCACATACCTGTTCTCGGGTGTGTCCTTCGATACGGATATCGACGATCTGATCGCGACGTGCCGCACCTATCTGGAGGCTCCGGACGGGTGGATCGAGGACGCGCGGCCGTGTGGCAGACTGCGGTCCTGCCTGCGGGCCCGCATCCCCGTCATGCCTGCGCAGAAAGTCTAACCGCTCGGTCGTTCAGGCCGGTTCAGCTTGTTCGCGTCGCCAGACGGCACCCGCGACCATTCCCAGGACGATCCAGGTCAGCAATCCGACGCCAAGTGATCGCGCGGTGAAGAGTGCTGCCAGTTCCATTGGTGCGCTGCCCGTCAGGACATCCGGCAAGCGCGGACCGACCAGATGAGGAGCCACCAGCAGCAGGGCCGCAACGGCCCATTGGCCAGGCGTCTTGCCGTACGCCAGGATCCAAGCACCCCCCGCGGCTGACAGCACGAATATCACCCACCAGATCTGACGCATGGCAAGCTCAGTCTCGGTCGCCCCCGGTAGTTGTGCAGGCAGCGAAAACGCCGGAGCGAGCATGACGACGGCAAAACCGGCGATCCCCCACAGGAGGCCGGACCGCGCATCGATCCGGTCGCCTGCCTGTCCGCGAAACGCCATCAGTGCGACGAGGATCACGCCATAGCCGCAGTAGAGCACAACCATGACCATGATCGTCAGCGCATTGCGCATCGTCAGAAGTGCGGCGGGGGCTTGTTCGGATCTAGTCTCGAATACTTCGGCCGAGAGAAGAATGTCCTGAACGAAGACAAGGTGAAGCACGCCGGCTGCCACACCGGCGGCCGCGCCGGCCAGCAGCGCGGTCGTCAGAATGGGACGCAACATGTCAGTGGCAGGGAAAGCCGGTCGCGTGGCGCACATCGTGCGCAGCGTCGTGAATGGCACCGGCCGAGGCAAAGCCAACGGACGCGATCAAAGCCAGGCCGAACGCCAGGGCCATGATGATTGCGCGTGTGCCGCCTGCATCGCGCACCTGCGATTGAACGAGGGTCGTCATAGGTCATTCTCCTTGCCGTCACACCCGACGGTCGGTCTGCACTGTGCCTGGCAGGTCTCCTGGCTCGCGGGTCGTGACGATCTGCCGGCCTTCCCCACATCATGGGATGTGAGTGGACAATTCGGCAGTCGCTCACCGCTTACAGTCGCGGGGGCGGCTCTGGCATCGGATCTCCATACCGGATCGATCCTGACCAGATTCCCTGTTCGGTTCCTGCACTTTGTGCGTATGGAACACCAAGCAGGATCACTAGACCGGGCCTGAACCGAAAATGCAATATCCGTTACGCGGCACCGCGCCCGTCACAGGCCAGGGCAGGGCGCTTCGCCCGGGCTATCTCGTCGCCTTTCCCAGGCTTTGCAGGATGGGCCGGGATTGCGGTGCGGCTGGCGGGGCGATGACGGGTGCCGCCACCGGGATCAGCGCCACATTGTAGCCAGAGGCCCAGAACAGGATCGGGCGGATACTGCGCATCATCGCACGATTGACGGACATGACATGCACCGCTTCCGTCGCCAGATTGACCGCGGCCGCCGTGGCGCTGTGCACCGCCAACGTGACGCCCGGATCCGCCACAAGAGCGCGCTGAACCCGCCCCAAGCAGGACGCACAAGACGTGCCAGTAACGGACAATGTGATCGGGGACATATCGGACATGGAAGGTACCTCACGCTTTGGTTCAGCGCCTTACATAAGGGTTGCAGTCCGGGGATAAGGTTTCCAGTCCGGGGGAAGGTCGACAGTCCATACCTACAGAATTGCATTTGACCTTCCAGCGGGGGAAGGCCCCACATATTTACCACAGCATAGGAGACTGTTATGACCACCTATTCCATTCCTGCCATGAGTTGCGGCCACTGCAAGGCGACCGTCGAAAAAACAGTGCTGGCTCTCGACCCCGCCGCGACCCTGTCGTTTGACATGCCGGCCCGCACGGTCGCCATCGACAGCGGGCGCGACGACGCACTGCTGCGTGCAGCCCTGAAAGACGCCGGCTATCCGGCGGTAACGGTCTGACCCAAGCGTCACGCCCAAGACTGTCTCATTTCGACGACTGCGCCGGGCACCGGCGCGATCGTGTTTTCTGTGTAAAAGGTTTTTGATATGACACGCGGTTCTCTGTTTTCTCTTATCGCAGGCCTTACGTTCGGCCTGACCGGCAGTTCGGGTGCCGCGCAGGTCTTTTCCACGCTGGCCGAAATCGACGTGCCCAGCACCGGCGTCGTCGAGGAGCCGTCGCTTGTGACGCTGGCCGACGGTCGCGTTCTGATGTCCTGGACCGAAGTGTCCGGTGACACCTTCGCCAAGGTCGAGACCGCGATCTACGACGGTGTAACCTGGTCAGACCCCGTCACCGTCGCTGAAGGTGATGACCTCTTCATCAGCTATGCGGACTTTTCCTCTGCCGTAGGCCTGCCAGATGGCCGGATCGCCGTCAGCTGGCTCCGGATGAACGGGGACTCGTACTATGATTACGACATCAACATTGCGATCTCGGGTGACGGTGGCAAAACGTGGGACACGCCCATCGTGCCGCACCGGGATGGCCTGAGCCGCCAACACGGTTTCGTCACGCTGCTGCCCGATGCAAAGGACGGTCTTCTGGCGATGTGGCTCGATGGACGGTCTTACGAGACCGGCGATACGTTCGGCAGCGATGACGCAGACGCCGGCGCCATGCAACTGCGGGCGACGACTGTCACTGGCGACCGAACCCTGTCGGACGATCTGCTTCTGGACGACCGGACCTGCACCTGTTGTCAGACGAGTGCGGTCGTGACCGATGATGGGACCGTCCTGCTGGCCTACCGTGATCGGACCGCAGACGAGGTCAGGGACATTTCGGTGGTGCGGCGCGTGGAGGGGACATGGACAGATCCCCAGCCGGTCAGCGGCGATGGCTGGGAAATCGACGGATGCCCGGTGAACGGCCCCGCCATCGCAGCCCGTGGCGATCATGCAGCCCTTGTATGGTTCACCGGCGCCGGCGGCGTGCCAGCGGTCAAGATGGCCTTCTCGGACGATCGGGGGGCCAGCTTTGGGCCCGCACGACAGATCGATCTGGGCGGACCCGCGGGCCGGGTCGACCTGCTGCAACTCGTGGACGGATCGGCCCTCGTCAGCTGGGTCGAATGGACGGCAGCCGGAGAAGTGCTCCTGACCTGCCGGGCGACCGCGGCGGACGGATGCGGAGACCCGGTCGCCATCGCGGTCAATCGCACGGGAAACGCGATGGGCTTTCCCCGCATGACGCTGGCGGGCGACGACGTTTACATCGCCTGGACCGAACCATCAGTTGACGCAGAGGGTCGCCCGGATGATGGGACCGCCATCCATGTCGCGCGCGGAACGGTCGATCTTTCTGAATGACCTGACCCGATGAGATTGAGGCAGTCGCTTTTGGAAACGTGCGGCCTTTCATGCCCGGCCTGCAGGGGGCGCGACCGCACGTGTGGCCGTGGCCTGCGACACCGACAGTCGGTTTGATCTTGCCCTGAACAAACAAGGCAAGCGTCGTTCGCTTGTCGGACGATCTCCCCGGCCTTTACGAAAACGTGAACAATTAAAGAATGTTGCGGGATTTTGGCCGGAGAGACCCGCTGGCGTAGGTGTTGCGATACATCACACCATCGGCAAAATGCTGCAGTGCGACGCCAAATACCGAAGTAGCAATTGACGGGTGCCTGATCCAAATTTAAATAGGCATTCATGACAACTCTCGCCGCCCTTCTGAAACTCCTGCGCTGTGCCATGGTGATTGCCGTGGCCGCGGTCCTGGCGTTCGGCGCGTTGGCGGGGCCGTTGTCGGCGCAGCAGCAGCAGCACGAGCATGAAACGACGATGTCATCTGACGAGATCGCCGAGCATGAAGTACACGAAGCCCGTGCGGCCTGCCCCGCCAATCATAGCTCCGATATGCACGGTAGCGAAGACGGCAATTGCTGCGTTCAGGCATGCGCAACGATTCTGGGCGTTCCATCACGCATCGATGGCCCGACGGGACGTTTGAGCTCGATTGATCCGTTCTATCTCGCAATGGTGCCGCGTCACGCTGCCATCAGCTTTATCCGTCCGCCCTCTCTGACATTCTGATCGCGGCCCGCAGGCGGGCCTGACTTCAGATATCGGTCCCTCGAACGTGAGGGACCGCGTTCAGCAGAGCAGGATACTTCGTGACATTCAGATTTCTATTCGTCGGGGCCGTGCCCCTGACGCTGTCAGCGTGCATGCCGCCGCCGACACCCTTGCCTGACACGGCCTATATTGCCGCACCAGCGACAGCCACTGTGGCCGCCCGGCAGACCGGTTACGTCAACCCTATCCGCAACTATACGGTGCGTCCCGTCATGGATCCTGCCGACTGGCGCGAGTCCAACACATCACAGGCGGATCTGTGATGCGGGTGCTCAAGATGACGGTCATCGCATTTCCGCTGGCCCTGGGGGCCTGTGCAACAACACTCCCACCCGGGATCACGGCACCGGACGCCGGTTTCTCCCTTGTTGCGGACAAGACGCGGGCCGCGACGGGCCGTAAGTCCGTCTGGTTGCAGACCAGCGCCCAATCACAACAGGTTGCGAAAGAGATCCACGCTCTGACGCACCGCAAGACGATCACGGCCGATACGGCGGTGCAGGTTGCCTTACTGAACAATCGTGGCCTGCAGGCATCCTATGCCGCCGTGGGTCTGTCGGCGGCCGACATCTGGCAGGAGTCGACACCGGAGAACCCGATCGTCTCGGTTGGCCTGCTCGGAATCGGCGCACCGGAACTTGGACTGTTCCGAGCACTGGAATCCCTCGCCAGGGTCAATCTCCTCGATGCGCCAACCCGAAAGCGCCGCGTTGCCGTGGCACAGGCCGATTTCCAGCGTGCTCAGATGCAGGCCGTCGTAGACACGCTGACACTGGCGGCGGAAACGCGTACCGCCTGGATCGATGCCGTTGCCGCGTTCGAGACGGTGACGTTTCTCAATCAAGCGTCGCAGGCGGCTGACGCGTCTTCCGAACTGGCACAGCAGCTGGGTCAGACCGGTGCCCTGAACCGGGCGGGTCAGGCCCGTGAGCAGGTCTTCGACGCGGAGCTCGCCGCCCAGACGGCAGAAGCCCGTTTGGCGGCCTCTGTCGCCAAGGAACAACTTACACGCCTGATGGGGTTGTGGGGCACCGAGGTCGATTATTTCGTCCCCGATGCGTTGCCGCAGCTGCCGGGCGGCCTGCGCGGAACCGGCGCCATCGAGGCGCAGGCCTTGCAGAACCGCGTTGATCTGGAAGTGGCACGGCTGAGCCTTGCGGCGACGGCACAGGCTTACGGGCTGACGGACGCAACCCGCGTGCTGACGGATCTTGAGGTGATTGCCGGTGCGGAACTTGAACGCGAATTAGGCGAAGACGGCGATGTAGAGACAAAGATCCTGCCGCAAGCCGAACTGGAGTTTCAGATCCCGATCTACGACAGCGGCAAGGCCCGCATGCGTAAGGCGGAACTGTCTTATCTGCAGGCGGCCAACAGTCTTGCCGAAATAGCCGTTGCGGTGCGCTCGGAAGCGCGGGTTGCCGAGACCAGGTATCGCGGCACTTATGCCATTGCGAAACAATACCGCGATGTCGTTCTGCCGCTGCGCCGGATCATTGACGACGAATCCCTGCTGGCCAACAACGGCATGATCACCAGCACATTCGAACTGCTGATCGATGTCCGCGAAGGACTGGGCAGCAAACTCGATGCGGCAGAGGCCAAGCACCAGTTCTGGCTCGCCGCAGCCGGCCTTGACGCAGCCATTTACGGTGGCGGTGGCGGGGCAGGGGGCGGCGATGCCGGCGGCGTCGAACTGGCCGCCGGTGGCGGGGCCGGACACTAACCCTGAAATCTCACAAAAGGAAAAAGACAGATGATGAACAGACGTCAACTTTTGGGAACCGGAGTGGCAGGGGCAACCCTGGTATCGACCAAGGCGTGGTCCCAGACCGACAACCGTAGCTTGCCAGAGGCGGCTTTGACAGATGCGGCTGGCACGCAGCCGCCTGTCGTGCCCACCTCCGGTCCCGACTACAATCCGGTCGTCACGCTGAACGGCTGGACGCTGCCACACCGGATGAAGGACGGGGTGAAGGAATTTCACCTTGTCGCCGAACCTGTTGAACGGGAACTGACCGAAGGCACCACGGCCTATCTGTGGGGATACAACGGCACATCCATCGGCCCGACCATCGAAGCGGTCGAAGGCGACAGGGTCCGCATCTTCGTCACCAACCGCCTGCCGGAGCACACGACCGTACACT
Source organism: Loktanella sp. M215 (assembly GCF_021735925.1). Lineage (NCBI taxonomy): Bacteria > Pseudomonadati > Pseudomonadota > Alphaproteobacteria > Rhodobacterales > Roseobacteraceae > Loktanella > Loktanella sp. M215. The sequence goes on along the minus strand of NZ_WMEA01000005.1, from coordinate 15,635 downwards.
GGCACGGGCTGATCCTGCCGTCCGGCATGGACGGCGTGCAGGGATTGAGCCATCCGGGGATCCCGCCGGGCAAGACCTTTGCCTATGAGTTCGATCTGATCAAATCGGGCACGTTCATGTACCACCCGCACGCGGATGAAATGGTGCAGATGGCCATGGGTATGATGGGCATGTTCGTCGTCCACCCCAAAGACCCGGCATTCCGGCGCGTCGACCGCGATTTCCTGATCATGCTGAACGCCTTTGACATCGATCCGGGCACCTACATTCCCCGCATCATGGAAATGACCGACTTCAATCTGTGGACCTGGAATAGCCGTATTTTCCCGGGCATCGATCCGCTGGTCGTGAACAAGGGCGATGACGTGCGTGTGCGCGTCGGCAACCTGACGATGACGAACCATCCGATCCACATGCACGGCTACGACTTCAAGGTGTCCTGCACTGACGGTGGCTGGGTGAACCCCGACGTGGCGTGGTCCGAGGTGTCGATCGACATCCCCGTGGGGGCGATGCGTGCGTTCGACTTCAAGGCCGAGCATGAGGGCGACTGGGCAATTCACTGTCACAAATCGCACCACACGATGAACGCAATGGGCCACGACGTCCCGACGTTCATCGGGGCCGACAAGACCAACGTGACGCAAAAAATCCGGCGCGTGCAGCCGGAATACATGCCGATGGGCACGGCCGGCATGGCCGATATGGGCGAGATGGAGATGCCGATCCCCAAAAATACCGCGCCGATGATGTCCGGATGGGGCAAGTACGGCCCCATCGAGATGGGGGGCATGTTTTCCGTCGTAAAGGTCCGCCCCGGCGTCGCGTCCGACGATTACGCGGACCCCGGTTGGTATGAAAACCCGCCGGGCACCCAGGCCGCCGAATGGACCGGCGAGGTACCGGAACCCATGCAGGTTGCGGATGCCACGACCCGATATACCGATCCGCCGGTGTCGCGCGGCTGACCGGGCCCGCGACCGCACACGGCAGATCATTCAGAAATCCGGGCCCGAAAAGGTCCGGACAGGCGGCTAAAAGACCGCTGCAAACCCCGCGACCCCGACACACACTGGAGAAACCATGAGCAGACTGACTATTCTTACGACAATCACACTTTTGCTGGCGGCACCCGCCTTTGCAGCGGGCAGCCACGAAGGTGGCCATGGCGACGAGATGGCCGTCGGTAAACCCGGCGACGCAAGCCACATCGACCGCACGGTCGAAGTGACGATGACCGAAACGGACGACGGCCAGATGCTGTACGCGCCGCGTGACGTGTCGTTCACAAAAGGTGAAACCGTCAAATTCGTCATCACCAATGCGGGCCAACAAGAGCATGAATTCGTTCTCGATACGCCCGAAAAAAATCAGGAGCACAAAGGCCTGATGGAAGAGTTTCCTGAAATGGAACACGCCGACCCGAACGCCGTAAGACTGGTGCCGGGCGCATCGGGAGAGGTCATCTGGACCTTCGCCAACGCAGGCACATTCGAATACGCCTGCCTGATCCTCGGCCACTACGAATCCGGCATGTTCAGCCCTGTCGTCGTCAACTGAACACTCGCAACACCCAAATCTCACACAAGGAAAACACCATGAAAAAGATCATTCTCTCGACCCTCGCCGCAGCAACACTTGTCATCGGCACCTCGACCGCCCTGTTCGCGCAGGACGCGGCCTATACCAAAGGGTCCGTCAAGGCGCTGGATGCTGAAGCGGGCAAAGTCACCATCGTTCACGAAGAACTGGTCAACCTCGGCATGCCCGCCATGACGATGGTGTTCCGCGCCGATGAAGACATGATGGCCAAACTGTCGGAAGGTCAGGACATTGAATTCGTCGCCGACCGCGTCGAAGGCAAGCTGACCGTCGTCGAGCTGAAAGACTGAACCACATAAAAATTGAGCCCCGCTTTGCAGAGCGGGGCTCAATTCACTTATTTTCTCGCACGGGGTCCTCAGCGTCTCACCACATCGGGCTCCGGCAATACTCACATGAAAGTCGACCTATCATGAAAACGATCTTTACGTCTACTCTGACGGCCGCGGTTTTGATCGCCGGTCTGTCCGGTGTCGCGTCTGCCGAAAGCAGCCATGACGGATCCCATGACCCAGTCTCAGCCGTCGTGGCCGAGCACACGCACCAAGTCAGGGCGGGTGATCTCTTTCCCTACAAGGAACTGGTTCGCAAGAACCTGGCGCCGGATGACGTCATCGAAGTGACCAACATCCACACAACCGGCATCGTCGACGCTCCAAGTCGCAACGACTGAAACCGTCGTTGACGGAGGAGTGTGGGGCGTCTGCGTGCCGTGGGCGCCCTCTCTTCCGCAGGCCGAAATCTACTTCAGTCTGAAGAGATACGGCGGAATCCATTTGTCCGAAACGGCAGCACCATAATGCCGCACGACAAGAAAAGAGGCAGGCATGACCAGTTACCACCAGATTGTGCACGATGTGGCCGTCGTGTTCGGATTTCAATACGACGACAGCGCCCCGGACTGGATTCATCCGTTCATCCACCTGATCCTCGTCCTGGCCCCGGCGCTGCTCAGCGTCGTCCTGATTTATTTCCTGATCCTGGCGGTCGTGCGGATCTGGCGACGTCGCGGAACGACCGGGCCGTCGCGCCAACATGTCCGCGGGCTCGATCCAAGTCTGGTCGTCACCGTGCTGCGCTACTCGAGACTGCAGCAGGCAGCGATGATTGGCCTGAGCTTGCTGTCCATGCCCATTCTCTATGTCACGCTGGAGTTGCCGAAGAAAATCGTCAACAACGCCCTCAACTCCAGTAATTTCCCCGCAAACTTCATGGGCCTGCCGCTGAACCAGGTCGAATTTCTGTTGATGCTCTGCGGGCTATACCTTGTTGCCATCGTCCTGAACGGGGGCAACAAATACGTTCTGAATGTCTTCAAAGGGTTCGTGGCCGAACGCGTGTTGCGGCGGTTGCGACTTCTGATTTACCGGCAGTGGCGGAGCGACCCGACAACTGCGCGACAAAGCGAAATCATCCCAATCCTGGCGCAGGAAGTCGAACCGATCGGAGGCTTTGCAGCCGATGTTCTGGCGCTGCCCATTCTCCAAGGTGGGACACTGGCGACGATCCTGCTCTTCATGTTCGTTCAGGATCCGCTTCTCGGAGCGGCCGCACTGACGATCCTGCCGCTGCAGCTGATCCTTCTGCCAAAACTCCAAAGGCGCGTGAACGCTCTGTCGCGGACCAGGATCAAGGAAGTGCGCTGTCTTGGGCGCACCCTTGGCGATCAGCTTTTGTCCGATATGAAGGGTAAGGGCGACATCTCACGCATTGCGGCGAGCCTGCGGGATCTTGAACGCATCCGCCGGCGCATCTTCAGGCTCAAATTTTTCATCAAGGCGCTGAACAACTTCCTGACGTCACTGACACCGTTTCTCTTCTATTCCCTTGGCGGCTACTTCGTGATCGAGGGCCGCATCAGCCTCGGCGCTCTCGTCGCCGTACTCGCGGCACACAAAGACTTTTCTGCGCCTCTGAAAGAGCTGTTTGCGTACTATCAGGCGCTCGAGGACACCAGGATTCGCTACGCCGAAATCATGAATTTCTTCACACCCCGATCATCGATCACGGCCATTCAGACCGTCAACGCAGCACCGTACCGGGTCGAAGCCAGTGCATCCGCCGCCTGACGTCGGTCTGATCGCGCGAACGATACGTCCGGCGACTTCCGCGCGTCCTCCTCATCGGCCAATGCCTGACCGGCCCGGGGGTACAATCTGGCAGTTCAGACGCTGCACAGGGTACACATGAGCGACAAAACCGGAGTATTGTCACGATTGTACCGCAGCACAGGGTCGCCGATACTCCAGGCGACATCGGTGAAGCGCGAGACCCTGATGAGGTCGCAGCACGAAACAACGGGATCAGAAAACAATGCTGACGGCCATAATGATAAGCACGACTCTCATACTTTTAACGCTGACGGTCCACTATCTGGTCCTTCGGGAGGTCAGCATGAAACTTATCCAGTGGGGATGCCCCTGCTATCGCGGGCTCGCTCTGGCAGTCGTATCGATCACTCTGGCGCACATATTCGAGGCAGGTGCCTTTGCGATCGGGTTCTGGTTCGCAGACAAAATCAGCCACATCGGTTCTTTCGATACCGATCAGCCGATGTCGTGGATGGACTATTTTTACTTCTCTCTGGTAAACTTCACCACGCTGGGACGTGGCGATATTACACCTTTGGGACATCTGAGGTTTATCGGTGGCATTGAAGCCTTCGTCGGGTTTCTGATGATCACCGCGTCAGGCAGCTACGTGCTCCAGGTCATGTCAGGAAACCCGCCCCGCGTCGGCGTCAAAAATAGTTCCTGAAAACCGAACCGATACCCGGGCCTTGCTGTCAGGTGCAGTTCCGACCGCGCACCGACGCTTAACCTTGCCGCTTCGCGTACTGGCCTGGGCACAGTTGCCGCTCACAATGGCCAGCCCCTCATGTTGCAAGGAGGGCCGTCGAGAGATAAACAATCGACTGCGATTCCAATCAAAGTTGATCCTTTTCCGACATGTCATTGTGAATTGCCGTGGCCGCGATGGCGGCCTGACCCATCGCGTGCGCGATCTGATCGAGCCCGTCGGTGATGTCACCGATCGCATAGACCCCGTCGATGCTGGTTTTACGTTGGACATCAGTCACAATGCACCCATCTTTAGTGAGTGGCGCGCCCAGTGTTTCCGCGAGCTTGGAACAGGCGGATGTACCAAGAGCGACGTAGAGCGTGTCAAAATGCGCGACGGTGCTGTCTTCCAGCGTGACGATGACCTCCGACTCCGACAGCGACAGGCTGCTCATCGGTGAATCCGGGACATGAATTTTGTCCGCCGAAAGAGGACGGTCTCCAGTCGGCCGAATGAGTGTGACCGTGGATGAATAGTCACGGATGAAGCGAGCCTCTGCGAGACCGTGTGTGCCACTTCCCAGAACCGCGATGCGTTTATCGCGGACCTCGTACGCATCACAGACCGGGCAATAACGGATCAATCCTCTAGCCACGCCGCGATCATGAACGGGGTCGGGCAGGGGTGGCCTGTGGTTCACAACGCCCGCTGCAAATATGACATATCTTGCAGTCTCACTCCCCCGGTCAGTCGTGACGCAAAAGCCATCATCCTGCCTTTCGACGGCTTCAACGGTACAGGTCTCGATGACGGCACCGTAACGCTCGGCATGCGATTGCATCCGGTCCAGAAGGTCGGGCCCGGAAATGCCGTCAGGAAAAGGTGCAAAGTTATGCGTCTTCGGGATCATTCTGGCCCGGCCCCCGCGCGCATCAAATACCGTGACGCTGTGCAGAAATCGCGCGAGGTAAAGTGCGGCGGTCAGACCCGCCGGACCGCCACCAATGATAACGCAATCTTTCATGTTCCGTTTTCCCTTTTTGTATGCGGCTCATAGTGGCCGGAGCCCATCACGCGGATGGACGTGTTGCGGTGATGTCGAGATCAGATGCAGTCCCTATCCATCCTTCGTCCAGAGTTGACCTCGAAATCGCGTTCGATATCCGGGGCATTTTTCCCGTCCCACGGGTGTCATTCTGCCGGTTGCTCTGTCGTCTGAGGCGAAGCCTCGCTCACTGTCTCGAGTCTCCATCCCTTGATGATGCCATATACCGCCGGAATGACGATCAGGGTCAGTAGCGTCGATGAAACCATTCCCCCCAATCATCGGCACGGCAATACGCTGCATGATTTCCGAACCGGTGCCATGAGCCCAGAGGATCGGCATCAGGCCCGCCATGATTGCGACAACGGTCATCATCTTGGGACGGACACGGTCCACCGCGCCGACCATGATGGCGGCATAAAGTTCGTCGCGGGTCAGATCGCGGCCACCTACGCGAACACGCGCTTCAATAAGTGCATGATCGAGGTAGATGAGCATGATGACCCCGGTTTCTGCTGCGACACCAGCCAGTGCGATGAACCCGACGGCTACGGCGACCGACATGTTGAAGCCCATGAACCACATCAGCCAGATACCACCGACAAGGGCGAAGGGCAGCGACAGCATGACGATCAGGGTTTCGGTCAAACGTCGGAAGTTCAGGTAGAGGAGCAGGAAGATCACTGCCAAGGTCAGCGGTACGACTGTCGCCAGTCGCGCCTTGGCGCGCTCAAGGTACTCAAACTGACCGCTCCAGCCCAGTGAATAACCCGGTGGAAGCGTCACGGACGCCGCGACCGCCGCCTGCGCGTCGGCCACGTAGCCACCCAGATCGCGGCCGGCGATGTCGACGAAAATATAGACCGCCAACTGGCCGTTTTCCGTGCGGATCGAGGTGGCGCCGCGTGTGCGTTCGATCTTGGCCACATCACCCAAGGGCACCGTGCCGCCGCCCGGCAATGCAACCTGCACTTCGCGTGCGATCGCGTCGGGGTCCGACCGCAGTGCTGCCGGATATCGGACGGCGACGTCATAGCGCTCGCGTCCCTCGACGGTCTGCGTGATCGCCTTGGCACCAAGCGCCATGCCGATCACCTCCTGGACGTCCTGAACCGACAGGCCGTATCGCCCCAGAGCCGCGCGGTCCGGCGTGATGTCGAGATAGTAGCCTCCGATCACACGTTCGGCGTAGGCACTGGTCGTGCCCGGAACGGTGCGCACGACCGCCTCGACCTCACGGGCGACCTTTTCCATCTCCGTCAGGCTGGTGCCAAACACCTTGATACCGACAGGTGTCCGGATGCCCGTCGACAGCATGTCGATCCGGGCGCGGATCGGCATGGTCCAGGCGTTGGAGACGCCGGGAAACTGCAGTGCGGCATCCATCTCCTGCCGCAGGCTTTCGGTCGTCACGCCGGGGCGCCATTCTGCCTCGGGGCGGAGCTGGATGATCGTCTCGAACATCTCCGTCGGTGCAGGATCGGTGGCCGTCAGGGCGCGGCCTGCCTTGCCGAAGACGGACAAGACTTCCGGGAAGGACTTGATGATGCGGTCCTGGGTCTGCATCAGTTCAGCTGCCTTTGTCACTGACAGTCCCGGCAAAGTGGTCGGCATGTACATCAAGGTGCCCTCGTTGAGGACCGGCATGAATTCCGACCCCAGTTGCCGCGCTGGCCAAATGGTGACGGCCAGTGCTGCCAGCGCCACGATGATCGTTAGCGTCTTTGCCTTCAGCACGGCACGGATGATCGGGCGGTAGACGGCAATCAGCGCCCGGTTCACTGGGTTCCTGTGTTCCGGTATGATCCGCCCCCGCACAAAAACCACCATGAGTGCAGGCACCAGCGTGACCGACAGGAACGCCGCTGCCGCCATGGAAAATGTCTTGGTGTAGGCCAACGGTCCGAACATGCGTCCCTCCTGGCCCTCCAGCGCAAAGATCGGCAGGAACGACACGGTGATGATCAGCAGGCTGAAGAACAGAGCCGGACCGACTTCCGTCGCGGCCTCGATCAGCACTTCGAGGCGTGGCGTGTCGGGATCTGCGCGTTCCAGATGCTTGTGCGCGTTCTCGATCATCACGATGGCGGCGTCGATCATGGCACCGATGGCGATGGCGATACCGCCAAGGCTCATGATGTTCCCCCCGATCCCGAGAAACTTCATCGCCGTGAAGGCCATGAGCAGCCCGACGGGCAACATGATGATGGCAACCAGCGCTGAGCGGACGTGCAGCAGGAACAGGATCGTCACCCCCGCCACGACAAGGCTTTCCTCCAGCAACGTGGTCTTGAGCGTTTTGAACGCCGACAGGATCAACTCGGACCGATCGTAAACCGGCACGATCTCAACACCGTCCGGTAGGCTTTGGGCCACGGTGTCCAGTTCAGCCTTGGCATTGTCGATCACATCCAGCGCATTCGCACCCACCCGCTGCAGGACAATGCCGCTGGCGACCTCTCCGTCGCCGTTCAGCTCGGCGATGCCACGGCGTTCGTTGGGCACGATTTCGACGCGGGCCACATTCTTCAGGCTGATCGGCACCCCCGCGACGCTTCGCAAGGTGATATTACCGATATCCTCTGTGCCAGACAGATAGCCCCGTCCGCGCACCATGAACTCGAATTCGGACAACTCCACCGTCCGACCGCCTGTGTCCATGTTGCTCGAGGCGATAGCGCTCCCGATATCCGAGAGGGTGACCCCCTGTGCGCGCATCCGCACCGGATCGACCGTTACGGAGTATTGTTTGACGAAACCACCGACGCTGGCCACCTCTGACACGCCGTCGGCCCGGCTGGCACCGTAGCGGACGACCCAGTCCTGCAGCGACCGCAATTCGGCGAGCGACAGGTTTTCCCCAGTGATCGCGTATTGGTAGACCCATCCCACCCCGGTGGCGTCGGGCCCTAAGGCGGGCGTCACCCCGTCAGGGAGGCGGGCCGCTGCAGCGTTCAGATATTCCAGCACACGGCTGCGCGCCCAGTAAGGATCCACGCCATCCTCAAAGATGATGTAGACAAAGGAAATACCAAAGAACGAGAACCCCCGCACGACGCGGGACCGCGGCACCGTGAGCATGGCCGACGTAAGCGGATAGGTGACCTGATCTTCGACCACCTGCGGGGCCTGCCCCGGATAATCCGTCAGAACGATGACCTGTACATCTGACAGATCAGGAATGGCGTCGATGGGCAGGGACCGGAGCGACCAGACGCCGGCGGCCACGATCAGTGCGGTGGCAAAGAATACGAGGACCAGATTGCGGGCCGACCAGGCGATGATGCGGCCGATCATTGGTCCGCCTCCGGTGCGGTCAATGCCGCGAGCGCTGCATTCAGATTGCTTTCCGCGTCGATCAGAAACGTCGAGGTGGTCACGACGCGGTCACCGGCCGCGATGCCGTCCTGGACCTCGATCATCCCGGCGTTCTGCCGGCCCACGACGACATCCTGCGGTGCAAACTTGCCATCGCCAAGATCGCGTATCACCACTTGTCTGTCACCGGTGTCGATCACCGCCGTTTCCGGCACCTGCACCACGGGTGTCCCGTCGCCGCTTGCCAGTGCTACGTCTGCAAACAAGTTCACCAACAGCCGTCCGTCCGGGTTGGCCAAATCGATACGGACCCGCGCCGTCCGGGTCTGCATATCCACCTGTGGGTAGATCTCGTCGACGACGCCGACAAAGGTTTCCCCTTGCAGGCCCGGAAGGTGATCGTCGCCGCATCGCCGCGGGTCAGCCCCATCACCGCACGTTCAGGGACATCGGCCATGATCCAGACCATGGATGTATCGGCGATCCGAAACAGCGTCTCGCCCGCACCGGACATCATGCCTTCGACAGCCATCCTTTCCAGCACGACGCCAGATCGCGGGGCCGTCAGAGGAATGCTCACCGGTGCGCGCCGGTCTGCCGCAATCTGGTCGATCACGATAGCGGGCACCCCCGAAGTTGGCCAGTCGCTGGCGGCTGCCGTCGGCGCGTGCCTCCCCGTTGCGCAGGTCCGATACATAAAGCGCTGCAGCGGCGGCCACATCGGGCGAATAGAGCGTCGCCAGCGGTGCACCCGCGACGACATGCGATCCAGTCGTCACATCCTCCACGGTTTCAATAAAGGCATCGGCGCGTAATGCGATGACACTGACCCTGCGATCATCCAGCGCTACGATGCCCGGTGCGCGAATGGTCGTGGCCATGGGGGCCAGCGCCGCGAGTGTCGTGCGCACACCGGTACGCTGCAGTTTTCCCGGTGAGACGGTGACCGTTCCGGCGTCGCTTGCCTCGTCGGCGAAGACAGGAAGGTAATCCATGCCCATCGAGTCCAGTTTCGGCACGGGTGACGTGTCTGGCAGACCCATGGGGTGTCGATAGTAAAGGACGGTGCGCTCGCCGCCATCCGCCGCAACCGTTTCGGCTACCGCTGGATCGAAGGATACATCCTCGCTGGCGAAGACCGGTATAAAGGACCGGCCATCGGGCGTCGTTGCAGGCTTGGCAGACCAGTCCGCCACACCGTCCGGGTGGCGGTAGTAGATGACAGGACCTGACGCCTCCGGGGCCGCGGCAGTCATCGCTTCGGCTTTTGTTCCCGTCACGGCAGCGACCTGCGTCCTTACCCCGTCCGCAAGTGTCGCCGGTGTCCAGCCCCTGTCGCCGGCCTCAAGACCGGCCCACCCCGCCGCTCCGCCGACAATGCCAATCAGCACGACCTTTCCGAGGACGCTCATGGCTGCACCTCGATCACGATCTGCGCCTGCACTGTTTCCGCTTCGCCCTGCACCTTGGCCGCGACCGAAAACCGCCAGTTGCCATCCATCGTCAGATCCGCGGAAAAGCGATACTGACCTGGCTCTCCGGTTGGCACAGCCACCACCGGGGTTGTCATCGTCTCCATCCCGTCCGGCTCCATATCCAGACGAGTGGCAAAGATGACGGCACTGTCAACCGGCGTATCGGTGCGCATGTCGGTCAGGCGTAGATCGAGGAGCGCACCAGCACCGAACGGGAGATATGGGCAAAAGTTGGTGACGCTTGATCAGGCGGCGGTTTGAAGGTGACGGATACCGTCTCGGAACTCAATCCCTTGGACGATCTCAGGTAGGCGGTTTTGGCCGTCGAGTTTGCGCCATTTCTTTTGCGCTGACATCATCAGCTTGAAGGCCATGGCCAAACCGGTCTTTCGGCTCAGGCATCCCTTGGTGCGTTTCGTGCGATGCCGGACGGTGGCGAAGGTGCTCTCGATCGGGTTTGACGTCCGGATGTGTTTCCAGTGTTCCGCCGGGAAGTCGTAGAAGGTCAGAAGCGCGTCCCTGTCCTTGACCAGCTTGGCCACCGCCTTATCCCATTTCACGCCATAGGTTTCGACGAAGAAATCGAAGGCGGCGTTGGCTTCGGCTTTCGTCGCGGCCTGCCAGATATCGTGCAGATGCGCCTTCGCCTTGGCTTGGATGGAGTTCGGGAGCGCGTTCAGCACGTTCATGGTCTTGTGGACCCAGCAACGCTGCTCCCGCGTCGTCGCGAATACCTCGCGCAGGGCCGTCCAGAACCCCAGGGCGCCGTCGCCAACAGCCAATTTGGGGGTCCTGTTTCAGGCCACGGCGCTTGAGATCGAGCAGCACCTCGCGCCAGCTCTGGGTGCTTTCGCGGAAGCCATCGGTCATCGCCAGCAGCTCTTTGCGGCCGTATTCGTCCGCCCCGATGATCACCAGAACACATTGTTTTTCCTCGGCCATGCGCGGTTTGAAGTAGACCCCGTCCGCCCAGATGTAGAGAAAACGCCGGTTGCCGAGATCGCGTTTCTGCCAGGCCTCGTAGTCTTTCCACCAGTCGGCCTTCAGCCGCGTGACGGTCTTGGCAGACAGGCCCTTGGCATTCGGGCCAAGCAGCGCCCCCAGCGCCTCGGTGAAGTCGCCCGTGGACACGCCCTTGAGGTAAAGCCACGGCAGCAGATCCTCGACCGACTTTGCCTTACGCAGATACCGCGGCAGGATGCTGGGCGTGAAGGTGACCTTGTCTTCGCCTACGCCCCGATCCCGCACGCGCGGCACCTTCACGGGCACTGGACCAATGCCGGTCATCACCTCGCGTTCCGGTAAGTGACCGTGGCGCACTAGGCGCGCCCGCCCATCTTCGAGTTTCTCCCCGGAAAAGGCGCTCATGAGCGCGGCCAGTTCCGCGTGGATCGCCTGTTCGATCAGCTTGCGCGCTCCATCGCGCAGGACGTCAGTGAACGGGTCAGATGTAAAACCCGATGGATCGGACAGTTGAGTGATGGTAGTCTCTGACATGTGGCATATCCCTTTCTCACCAGAGAATTGACGGCGACTCGACACCGCCTTGATATGCCGCCCCTCAGGGCATCACCAACTTTCGCGCGTACCTCACCGAACGGGTAAGTCGTCTCGACAAGAACGAGGCTGTAATCGGATGCGGCAGCCTGTGCCATCGGCACGGACAACGGGGTCGAAACCACAAGGGCCGCAAGGATGCGGAAGATGAAATGGGGCATGAAAGGCCTGTCTTGACGGGCAGCGGTGGCACGCTTTTGCATCGCGACCGGAACTGGTCATGACAATACGAAAAAGCGCAGGTTCAGGGTGCGTGAAGCATCCGTCCCATCAAATCTTTGGCGGTTTACGCAAGCCTTCCATGGCATACTGCTGGCGATCGTTCTGCCTTACCGGCCGGAACCTGGCAGGCTCTGACAACAGATGGCTTTGCGAAAGCGCAAGGGTCGGCCCTGCCACGTATGGCATGGCACGACACTGTATTGAAGAGACGCAGATCGCGTTGCACTCCGGCATGTCCGGGCAGTCGTCAGGGCAGCAGTCTTCCTGCATCGCCATCATATGAGACGCACTGTCAGCTGAAATCGACGCCTGACTGGACTGCGCCAAGCCCAGGCCGATCATCAGTACCAACAGGAAAAGGCGCAGATTTTGCCACATGAAGCATCCTATGGGGGAAACCTGGCGATGCGACAAGACACGTTGTGCTGAACTCAGATGTGCCGCGCCAATGCCCTGATCGCGTTTTGAAACATAATCACCTGCGCTGTCATAAAAATAGGGTCAGATTTTCTGCCGCGCGGATAATGTGGTCCCGCCCTGAGAGTTTTCGTTCACCGAAACAGCGCGCGTCCGGGAGTGGAACAAAAAATGAACAGGAGCAGTGTCAGCAAGTGCCTTGAGTACTTGCAGCCCCATCATATCATTTTAAATGTCGCGTCAACGCTCATGCGGCGTATTATCACTCCTTCGACAATCTGGAAGATGTCTCCGGCACAAACAAAAAGGGCGACACCTGTCACGATCGCAACATCAGCGATGTTGAACGCTGGCCAATGGGTGTTGCCAACATAGAAATCCAGAAAATCCGTAACCGCCCCGAACCGAAGCCGGTCAATGATGTTGCCGAGTGCGCCTCCGACAATCAGCCCGTAAGCCATTGCCTCAATGCGCCGCGTGGAGCGCCACATCATCATTGTAATCAGACCGCAGACGGCAACGCCAACAAGTGCCAGCGCCCACCATGGCACATCGCCAAGCAGACCGAATGTAACGCCATCATTTCGCAGAAATGTCAGGTTGAACCCCGGGAGCAACGGCAGGCCATCCGAGAGGCGATCAGCATTCATCGCCACGATGGTTTTCGAGACTTGGTCGGTAACCAAAGCCGTGCACAGCGCCATCAACCCTGCTTTTCGTGTGTTCAGGACTGGCACTCGATGACCTCCCGCGCAGGTTTACCCGACAAAATAAGACCCTTTCGCTTCACGGTCACTTGACTGGACATTGATGACGCCTTCTCTTTTGGGTGGACCATACTCATTGCTGTCAAAGGCATGACCATCATATTTCTTGCCGGGGACACTTCCACATGTTGACCAGACGCCATTTCATCGCGACGACCGCAGCCATGTTCTCCGCTCCACTTGCGGGGCCCGCCTTCGCGAACACGTGGCCGACCGGCGCGGAAAAAGCTGCCCGATGCGCAAGTTACCCCACCCGGGTACAACCCGACCACGTCGAACCCATGGGGATTGCATCCGCGCCTGTTGCCGCAGCGTGTCGAGGCGCGGCCCGGTCTTCTGCCCGGCGACATTCATGTCGATGCCGTGGCGCGTTATCTCTATCATATCGAAGAGGGTGGAACGGCCATGCGCTACGGCGTCGCCATCGGTCGCGACGGCCTTTATGAGCCGGGCATCTACACCATCAAGCGCAAGGTCGAATGGCCGCACTGGACCCCGACAGCGACGATGATCGAACGCTCGCCTGATACCTATGCGCAGTTCGCCGACGGTCAGGAACCCGGTCCGGGCAACGCCCTCGGATCGCGGGCCCTCTATCTCTACATTGGGGGATCGGGACACCTATCTGCGGATCCACGGCACGCCGCAACCATGGTCGATCGGCAGCCGTGCAAGTTCCGGCTGCGTACGTATGGTGATGCCGCACATCAACGATCTCTATGAGCAGGTGAATACGGGAGTTACGGCTCACCTTTATCCGGCTGAAGGCGATGGCCCGATGACGGCGCATACAACCTGAGATCAAACCACAGAGTGGGCAGGGCATGCCCTTACTCATCCTGTGATCTGCGGCATACCCTCACGTTGCAGGCAGATTTGGCGACCCTCCGATGTGCGCAATGGCAAGAGCGTCGTTTCGACCGGTCCTGCATGTTGGTACCAGTAACAGCCATCTTCCGGCTTCAACCGTACCAATTGCAGATTCTGGTAGGGGGCTGCCATCGCGACGACCTCAGGCGGAACCTCCGCGAGAAAAAATGGTGGTTCCGCCGGGACAGGCGGTAGCGGTCTGGCACAGGCTGCAACGGTGATCAGCGCCAACCCGATCCCCAGCAGATTGAACCCAGTTTCGTGTCCGCCGACCACGTGTCTGATGTATTGTCGTCAGATTGTTGCCTGTCTGACCGGTTTGTCTTGGATAAATTACAAGATGCATGAATCAGTTTCCCGGATAGCTGGCAAAGACGTCCGTGGAACCGTCGTCGTTGATGAGAAAGACGTCGTAAGCGTCCGCACGTCGCCCCTGATCCATACCGCGAGCCAAGCGGCATATCCGGCACGGCAAGTCCGACTGCATCCGGGCGATCCTGTAAAAGGCGACGGATGTCAGCAGCGGGAACATGTCCTTCGATGATATAACCATCAACCATGGCGGTGTGGCAGGACATCATATTTTTGTGGGACCCCATTTTTCCATCTTGTACCGAATGAGCAGTCCACCATTCACATCTTCGCCCGTTGGCGCAAAACCATTGGCTTTGAGGTGCTCCATCCAGAGGCGAGGCAGCACCCGCAACCATTGGTTTTCTGCACATTGATCGGAGTCGCTTCTGCAAAAAGGCCTGCGTGGCCGAAAAGAGTGCGAGGGTGCCCTATCAGAGCGGCGATACGTGGTTTCATGTTTCAAAGCCTTCCGTTTGTTTCTGTGACGTGCGCGCTGGCCAGACTTCGCTCCAGACCAGACCGTGCGGAGGCCAATTGTACCTGTGTTCGCGGCATCATCGCCTTTGGCTTCCAAAGCCTCATTAAGCCGGTCGTCGGAGAGTGGGATCTGTAGGACGACCGTTCACGCGCACTTCGTAATGCAAATTTGGGCCGGTGGCGGTGCCAGTGGCACCAACATTACCGATGATATCGCCTGCTGTGACGCGGTCGCCGGTGGATAGCCCTTCGGGTACGGCACTCAGGTGTGCGTATCGGGTCATGGTGTCTGATCCATGTGCGATTTCTACGGTCCGGCCGTAGCCGCCGCGGTCCCGATGAAGCTGATGCGTCCCTGGGGCTGTTGCCTGCACTGGTGTGCCGCGTGCCGCCGCAAAATCGATGCCCGTATGCATCCGTGTGTTCTTCGAAAACCGGATGCCGTGCTTGCGCTGGCCGTAGGCCGAACTTCAGGCGCGCGCACCCTCAACCGGCTGCCTCAAGAGGGGTCCGCATCACGGCACCATCGCGGTAGATGATTTCTCCCCGACCCATCTTCTGGCCAAACGATCACGAAGACCCGCGTCTCCGAGATCAAGAGCCGCTGAAACGTCATGTCTGGTTCGCCAATCACTGCATCGACCCGTGCCTCGCGCCACATCACTTTCAGTGTTTCACCACCGGACAGGTCACGACGAATCACGGTACCGCCCAACATCTGAGCCAGATCGACAGCAAATCATTGCGGGT